>CAXFTV010000715.1:0-6183 GCA_964005845.1 uncultured bacterium | reverse complement strand
TGGATGCAGGGGGGACGATCGCCGCCTTTTGTTGCATGGACGATGGCTCTATGGCCGTCGGTACAGAGAGCGGGCAGGTATGTTTTCTGGATTCTGCAGGAGCGCTAAGCCGCTGCGTCGATCTGGAGGGACCGGTCCGCGATATAGGCGTTGCCCAGGGAGCACAAACTATTCTGGGCGTAGGACATGGCGCCTGTAGCCTAAGTGCTTTTTCCAGCGCCGGCGAGGCGCTCTGGTCTGTCGATGTCGTGCGCGAGCCATGTCCTTGGCCCTGGTGGGAGCTGCCGAACCCAGCGCCGGTACAGGTGGTGGGAGGGGTGGACGAGCAGGGACCCTTTTTTGCTCTGGGGTGCGGGGATATCCAGATTCGCTGCATCGGCGCTGCAGGGGCCGAGCGCTGGCGCCGACGCTACAACGAGGGCGTGCCCGGGCGGATCTGCGTTGCCGATGTTGATGGATCTGGAAGCGCGCAAATTGTCGTGGGCGGCGAGGTCCTCAGCGATACGTCCACCTGCCGGATTCTGGATTCGCAGGGCAATTTTATCGCCCAGCTGCCGGTGGAGGGCTGGACGAGTATGCTGACTGCCTTGGTGCTGGGGCAGGTAGGAAAGCGGCGTTTCATCGGTTGCGGGGCCAACCGGGGGAAGAACATGCACTTGTTCGAATTTCAGCGGGAGGAAATATGTTCGGATGCTGCAGGCAACTGGAAGCGGGTATGGATGAAACGGCTGGGTGGGCAGGTGAGGGGAATGCGAATCCTGGCATCCGAAGGTGGGCGCGTGCTGGGCGGGACCAGTCAGGGATTCCTCCTGTGTTGCGACCTGCGGGGAGAGGTGCTTTGGCATAAACTTTTTGAGCGCGGCCTCGAACATCTGGTGCCCTATGGAGATGAGACCCTGATATGCGATACTGGAGGGGAACTTCGGGCCGTGAGCCCCTTGGGCGATTTGCGTTCTTTAGCGCGATTGCCTGGAGCCTGCACAAGTGCAACTGCCGCCGGCGAAGGGGTGTATTTCGCCTGCGCTAGGGAACTGTGGCGCATTTAGAGGGATCTCTGTATGCTTAGCTAATTTGCGCTTGGAATTGAAGTTTGAAATATCGACCGATTCTAGACCTGTTTTTCCTCCCATTCTTTGCTTAACTTCATCGCCTAAACCACGCCCTTTGGAACAAAAGAAATAGGATGAATCTGCATGTTGCGACACGTAATTCTGGTTGCTAGTTTGTTGTTTGGATCGGGGATGTGCGCCCTGATTTACCAGATGGTCTGGCTGCGCGAATTCCGCTTTGTTTTTGGTGCTTCTACATTTTCTTCGGCGGCGGTGCTGGCGGTATTCCTGGGGGGGCTCGGGCTTGGCGGCTTCTGGTTCGGGCGTCGGGTCGATCGCAATAAACGCCCTCTGGTGCTGCACGCCCACCTGGAACTGCTGATTGCCGCCGCCGCCGCTTTGACTCCCTTGCTGGTTTGGCTGGCGCGCGAGTTTTACGTCGTGCTGGGTGGCGTCCTGGCTCTGGGGACGCTTGGAGCAACTCTGGTGCGGCTGGGATTGACCGCCTGCGTCCTGGCGTTGCCGACCTTTTTAATGGGGGGAACGCTGCCCGCTGCCGCCAGGGCTGTGGGGCGCGTCGAAGATGCGGGACGGCGTCGGGTCGCCGTACTCTACGGAATCAATACGCTAGGCGCGGTGAGCGGGGCGCTGCTTGCCACTTTTGTGCTGTTGGAACATTTCGGTGCGGATTTAACGCTGTGGGCGGCCTGCACCCTGAACGTTCTCGTTGGGTTGTGCGCCCTGGGCGTTGCGCGTGCCTATCCAGCGATTTTTGACCGCCCCGTGGACGCAAGTTCAGCAGCCCCAGTAGCAGCACAAAAAGAGGGGCGAGGCGCCGGCAAAGTGCGGCTGTTGATTTTTGTTAGCGCCGCTGTGGCCGGGGTGGCTTTTCTGCTCATGGAACTGGTCTGGTACCGGATGCTGGCACCGCTGCTGGGCGGTACAACCTATACCTTTGGACTCATTCTGGCCGCGGTACTGCTCGGCATTGGTCTGGGGGGCATTGCCTATTCATTCTGGGGACAGAAAAGGCGGCCGGCGCTGTCCGGTCTGGCGCTCACCTGCGCCCTGGAAGCGCTGTGCATCGCAGTGCCTTTTGCCCTTGGGGATCAGCTGGCATTGCTGGCGGGCCTATTGCGGCAGTGGAGTGAAATGGGGTTTGGTGGCCTGGTGCTTTCGTGGTCCGTGATGGTGGGCATCGTTGTCTTGCCGACGGCGCTGGTAGCCGGCTATCAATTTCCCCTGCTGATCGGGCTGCTTGGGGCCGGGCCGCGCCAGCTCGGCCTCGACGTGGGTTGGACCTACGCCTGGAATACGCTGGGTGCCATTCTGGGCGCCCTGCTGGGGGGGTTCGTCTTGTTGCCCTGGCTTTCTGCCCCGGGCACCTGGCAACTCGTAGTCGTATTGCTGGCAGTTCTGGGCGGTGCTATTGCGGTTTTTTCGTGGGCGAGAAGCGGGCAGAAAGACGCTCCACTAGAGGGTGCCGGGGAGAGTCGGGGCGGCCTGCGTTTGGGGCTGGCCGTGGTCCTGGCGACCCTGGCGGCAGCTTTGTTATTTTCCCCCGGCCCAACGGCGGCGTGGCGGCACAGTCCGATTGGAGCCGGGTTGCAAGTGCTGGCAGGATTGAGCGCCAACAAGATACAGGGCTGGATTCAGGGGCAGCGGCGCGTGGTGCGCTGGGAGCGCGAGGGCATCGAAAGCTCGGTCGCTATTCGCGTTGCCGACAGGGGGCCTATACTCTTTCTCAATGGCAAGAGCGAGGGCTCTGCCGTGGGCGATGCCTCGACCCAGATCATGAGTGGGATGATCGGGGCGATCCTGCATCCCGAGCCGCGCCATGCCCTGGTCATCGGCCTGGGTACCGGTTCAACAGCGGGTTGGCTGGCCGAAGTCGACGAGCTAGAGCGCGTCGATGTTGTAGAACTGGAGGCAGCGGTGGTCGAGGCAGCAGATTTTTTCGATCCAGTCAACAAAAAGGTTACCCGCCATCCCAAGGTGCGCACAGTCGTCGGCGATGGGCGCGAGCTGATCCTGACGGCGCGGCAGTCCTACGATCTCATTTTTTCCGAGCCTTCGAATCCCTACCGGGCGGGTGTAGCCAGTCTCTATACGCGCGAATTTTACCAGGGGGTTGCCCCCCTGCTGGGGGAAGGGGGGCTGTTCGCGCAGTGGGTGCAAATGTACGAAGTCGATGAGCAGACCATCCGGACGATCTACGCCACCCTGAGTTCTGTTTTTGCACAGGTGGAAACCTGGCAGACTCAGCGCGGCGACTTATTGCTGCTGGCCGCAGCCCAACCGGTGTCGTACGATATCCCCAGATTGCGCGCCCGCATCGCCCGGGAGCCTTTCCGCAGCGCCCTCAATACGGTTTGGCGCACAGATGATCTGGAAGGATTTCTGGCCCACTATGTGGCCGGTACCGGCGTGGCGCGCGAAATGGCGCGCGGTCAGGAACTCAATACGGACGATCGGACCCTGGTGGAGTATGCCTTTGCGCGCCATCTGGGGCTGGGAAAACATTTTGCTATCGAGGTGGTGGAAAAACTGGCGCGCGCCCGGGGGGAGGCACGGCCCCCGGTGAGCGGTGGGTCAGTGGATTGGGAATGGGTCGTCGACCAGCGGCTCGCCTTTCTCATAAGTCAGGGGGAATCGCTGCGCCCGGATCGCTACCCGGATTTGAGCGCATATCAGCAATATCGCCTGCGGGCGCTGCAGGCCTGGTGGGATTCGCGTTCGGTCGATGGGTTGAAATGGTGGCAAAAGCAGCCGCGCCCACCCCGTGGACTGCTCGAATTGGCCGCCGTGACCTATATGAAAGCAGTCAATCAGCACGAGGAAACCCTGCGGGATATCGAGCAGTTGCGCCTCAGTCAGCCGGTCGAGGCAGATGTGATCCTAGCGATTTTGCGCATTCGGCAGGGCCGCTTGCCGGAGGCGGTCTCGGCGCTGGAGAGCGCCTTTGTGGGTTACCGCCGCGATCCGTGGGCCCGGCCTGTACTCATGGGCCGCGCTCTTGCTATGGCCATTGATCTGGGCGGCCGGGATCCGACCCATGCAGAGCGCTTGTACGAGATTTTGCGCCCTCCTTTCACAATGGATTTTGCCAGGGACACCCGGCTGAATGCAATGCTTAATCTGGGCTACGATCTAGATTTTCCCCGCAACTGCATCGAGGTGCTGCAAGAGCTGGAACCCCACGTACCCTGGAAACGCCAGGTACTGGAAGCGCGCGTAAATTGCTATGGGGCCGGGGCGCATGCCGATCTAGCAAGGGCGCAGAGGGACCTCGACAAATATCTCGAGCTGGAAAAAGAGTAGATTGCCCGGGTCGGCCAGGTATGTTTTCGCGCCCTATTGGACCAGATGCGGTTTGAGCGCATCCTCGTCGAATTCGATGCCGAGGCCCGGCCGGTCGGGAATGACCAGGCAACTATCTTCGATCACCAGG
Source organism: uncultured bacterium (assembly GCA_964005845.1). Lineage (GTDB taxonomy): Bacteria > Latescibacterota > UBA2968 > UBA8231 > UBA8231 > CAXFTV01. Next base: position 1,683 of record CAXFTV010000715.1, on the reverse strand, counting down.
GGTTCGCGCAGCACTTCATTGCGCCATGGAATCCGGCTGGGGGCATTTAATTCCTGAATCAGGGGATTGGTAATGGCCGCCATTACGTGGGCCGCGGCCATGATGCCAACCGGACCTTTGGTATTGTGTGGGGCAATGACTACCTGGTAGGTCTCGGCCAGGGCGCAGACTTTCTTCATCTCGGTAATGCCGCCGATATAGACGATATCGGGTTGGGCGACGTCCACGGCCCCGGCACAGAAGTAATCGTTAAAGCGGTGTTTGCTGGTCAGGCGCTCCGAACCGGCGATAGGCGTCGAGGTACCCTGGCGGATGCGGGCGTAGCCCGCGTGGTCTTCCGGAATGGTGGGCTCTTCGAAAAAGAGCAGGCGGTAGGGCTCGAGCAGGCGGGCGATTTCCAGGGCGGAAGGAGGATCGAAATAGGCGTGGGGATCATCCATGATTTCGACGTCGTCCCCCAGGGCCTGGCGCAAGGCTGTATAGCGCTCATCGATGTGGCGCAGTTGCTCGCGGGTGATTTTGGGACCCTTTGCTTCGTAAATGGATATGCCGGACTTGAGCGCGTTAAAACCTTCCTCCAGGATGCGCTGGGCGCTGTCTATCATGGCCGGGATGTCGCGGCCGCCAAAGTGTGAGTAGACCGGCACTTTGGCATTGCGTGGGCCGCCCAGCAGGGCACAGACAGGAGCGTCGAGGGCTTTGCCCTTCAGGTCCCAGAGGGCCTGGTCGATACCGCTGATTGCGCTGGTGAAAATTACGCCTCCGGTGCGGTAGCCAGTATGGGCTCCGGCGTAGAGATCGAGGTAGATGCGTTCGATTTCAAAGGGATCTCTGCCAATGATATATTGCTTGAGGTCGGCAACCATGGCCGCGACTACGGTTTCCTTGCGGGAGTACGTGGCTTCCCCGATGCCGCGGAGGCCTTCGTCGGTGTGTACGTGGACGTGGGTCCATTTGCGGCCGCAATCGGACTGGACGAGTTCGACGGTGATATCGGTTATTTTCATGCTGGCCTCCTGTGCATGGGTTTGCTGCTCAATGGATTGCTTCGCCTTCGATTAATAATAGGGGCCCGGCGTCAGGGCAACAAGTTGTCCTATGTCGGGTTGGGGGTAGGGGGGGTTTTTTTGTGCCCCGGGACGCCCGAGCCAAGTACGACATCCATTGAAAAAGTTGCTCCCACTCTCGATCTGCAATTAGGTGCGGTATTGTCGGAATTCGGCCTCCTCAGTGTCCAGGGACCAAGACCCGAGAGGTAAATTACCAGGCGTTTTTCAGGAGAAGACCAATGACAGATTTAGTTTTTGCGCATGCCCGCCGCTTTCCCGCCACGGACCTTTCCAAGGATACCGTCTTGGTGGTTCCCGATGATTTCGAAGCCGTTCAGCCCGTCGTGCAGCTTGCCGATCTCATAGCGGCAGAGGTCGGCCAGGTGCCCGAAGTCATAGCCCAGAAGGATTTTTCCTCTTCCCTATTTAGCGATGTACAGGTGATTGCCTGCGGTAATATGGTAAATAATGCCGCGCTACGTCGACTCTACGGCGCCCGCTGTTGTTTTGCCGATACTTTTTTTCCCGGGAAAGATGGCTATTTCATCAAATCGATCTCAGATCCCTTCGGCCATGGCAAGAACTGCATTGCGCTGGGGGCCAGCAATGGGGAGGGGGTGCTCGCATCTCTGAC
>CAXFTV010000714.1:0-3140 GCA_964005845.1 uncultured bacterium | reverse complement strand
GTAGGACTCGAACCTACGACCAACGGATTATGAGTCCGTCGCTCTAACCAACTGAGCTATGGGCCCCCAAAGTTTTGGAAAATGTACGGTTTTTTCCGATGCGGTCAAGAGTTGAGGGCCTGTCGTTCCTTGAGCAGATCCAGCAGGGCTGCATTTGTGCGCCCGATCTCGCTTTCGTCTCCGGCCCGGGCGGCAGTCTGCAAAGCCTGTTTTGCCTGCTCTATGCGTCGCGTCAGGGCGTTTTTTTGGAAGTATAGTAGATTGTCTTCCCACTGTTGGTCTACCTGGTTCTCGTCCATGCCCAGCATGGCACAGTCCGAGATGAGCTGGACCAGGTCATCGTCCTCGATAGCGGTCAGCATGAGGGAGAGGTCGAGGGTATCGCCTACTTCGGATCGGTCAAAAAGGATGCCGGCGATGGCCCGAGCGCGCGGATCGCTAAAAGCACCGGTGGGGAGCTTCTCGGCCGTCGAGGCGATAAAGTGGGGGAAATTCATTAGTAGCCCCAGAAATTGTTTTTCCCGCAGCGGCGGCTCTTCCCGCTCGGGGGGAGCCACCGCTGCAGTGGAGCGAGCCCTGGCTCCCTGGTGCCTCAGGGCCTGCTGAAGCTCCTCCCGGATGGCCCGTTCGTCGATGCCCAAGCGCTGTGCCATCTCGCGCAGCATCAGATCTCTTTGGACCGCATCCCGGCAATTGGCCAGCAGGGGCCTGATGGCCTCGGCGGCCCGGGTTTTGCCGCCCACGGTGTCGAGGTCCCATTGCCGGGCGAGTTGTTCCAGATAAAAGTCGAGGGCGGAGCCCGCCCTTTCAATGGCGCTCAAGAGGGCATCGGGCCCCTCTTCCTGCACAAAGGTGTCTGGATCGTGACCCTGGGGCAGAGAGACGGCGCGGGTATCCAGTCCCGAACTCAGCAAAACCTCAATACCGCGCAGGGCCGCATTTGAACCAGCGGCATCGCCGTCGAAGACCAGAATGACTTGCGGGGCATAGCGGGCCAGAGTGCGGCACTGTTGGGTGGTGAGAGCTGTACCGGCCGAGGCCACCACGTTGGGGATGCCCTGTTGCACTAGGCTGAGCAGGTCCATGTAACCTTCTACGATAAGTGCCATGCCCTGCTTGCGGATGGCATCGCGGGTCTGGTGCAGACCGTAGAGCACGGCACTTTTGTGGTAGATAGAGGTTTCGGGAGAATTCAGATATTTGGGCTCCTGGTCGGGTTTTAGAGCGCGGGCCCCAAAGGCTATGGTGCGGCCGGACAAATTGGCGATGGGGAAGGCGAGGCGATCCCGGAATCGATCGTAGGGACCGCGCTGACCCGGCGACGCCAGGCCGGCCTGCTCCAGGATATCGGGTGGCAGCTGACGCTTGGCGGCCACTTTGAGTAAGGCATCCCAGCCCGGGGGGGCATAGCCCAGCCCAAAGCGCTCCACTGTCGCGTCGGCCAGGCGGCGCGAGCGGATGTAGTCGAGGGCTTTGCGGCCCTGTGAATCGTGCCGTAGAAGATGGTGGAAGTACTTCTGAGCCAGTTCGTTGGCTCGATAGAGCGGATCGAGAGCTGGACTATGGGCTTGGTCGCCCTGGCGTTCGGGAAGTGCTATGCCGCAGCGTTGGGCCAGGAAAGAAACCGCCTCGATAAAACTGACGCGATCGATTTCCTGAATAAACTTAAAAACCGGGCCCCCAGCACCGCAGCCGAAGCATTTGTATATCTGCAGGTCGGGGTTGACACTGAAGGAAGGAGTTTTTTCATTGTGGAAAGGGCAAAGACCCACGTAATTGCGCCCGTTTTGCTTAAGCTGGACGTACTGGGAAATAACTTCGACAATATCGGTTGCGTCCTTGATTCGGTCGATGAGATCTTCAGGTAAGCGCGGCATGGGCTTAAGATATCCTGTCACTCGATCGGGGTCAAGGAAAAGGGCGCTTTGGTTCGGTGGTGCCCAACCAACTTGAAAGCCATTTGCATATGGGCAAATTGGCTGCTATTTGGTGTCCTTGGTCACAGTGTCAAAGGGAAAGTCGATATAAATTAAACTCAGGGATTGGGATGCATTTTTTTTAGTTTGATGTGCTATATCCATTAAGTGTATTTTTAACAAGTGTTTAGTTGTTAATCTTTCGATTCCCCCCCCTCTTACTAAGGGTCGGGATTGGGGCAGGATTCACCCGGCCTTTTTTTTGCCAAAGCAGTGGGTCCGATTCCGAATTTCGCTCGTGGAAGGGAGTGTTTATTTTAATCTAAAGCTAAAGAAATTGCTTGACTTGGAAGTATAAAACCATAGATTTACAAGGCCGTAACTTCTATTGTACTTTACTTGATTCAGAATAAACGTGTTTCACTTAAATTTATTTCCCTATGATTTTCCCAACGGGGAGATAGTATCTAAGCATTGAGGAGGATAGCAAATATGTCGAGAGGTAAAGTGAGGTTTTTGGCGAGCTTAGCCCTGCTCGGGTTAAGCTCCATGTTCCTGCTCGGTAGTCATGCTTCAGCGCAGGTTTTGTCAAATCCTGCTGCGGGTTTGGATAATATACCCCCTGTGGGACCGGTCGAGCAATCCCTGATCATCAATGACGAGGAGCCCAGCGTTACGATTGTATTCGCCCGCTCCGCCGACGATTATGTGCGCCAGGTGCCGGTGGGGGGCGATTTTACCTCCGGGGGCACCTTTGTCGAAACCAATGATGTCGCCGGCTACCGGATCGACCGCCTTGATGACGTAGGTCAGGTCGCCGCATTCGACCCAAGCGATAACCCCGGCCTCGAATTTGCCGAAATCGAACCCGGCGTCCTCGCCTTCATCGATTTTACCGTCGACCGGGGTGGGACTTATATCTACACCGTCGTCGCCTATGACGCAGCGGGCAACGAGGGCTCTGGTGATCCTTTGAGCGCCGATATCGGGGGGGTTGTGGACGCGCCCGCGGCGCCTTCGTCTCTGACCCTGGAATTGTCCTACGAAACCCAAACTTCCCTTTTTTGGCTGGATATAGAATTTGGCGGTTCTCCGGACGATCTTGGCTCCAGCGAAACTGCTAATCTGGTCGATAACTATCGCGTTGAGGTCAATCTTCCCGACACTGAATTTTCAGATATTCTTGAAGCCTCTGGCGCGCTTTCTTATGAGATGCCGGGATTG
>CAXFTV010000713.1:0-4090 GCA_964005845.1 uncultured bacterium | reverse complement strand
GCAGCGCTAATAGGGCTGCCCGTAGCGCCGCTCCATTCCGGCCTAAATATAATAAAATGAGTAGACCAGAGATGCGCCGCCGATGCCGATGCAGGTGCCCAGAATCAATCCGATGAAAAAAGGGCGGGTCTTGCGGTAGAGCAACACGCCGCCATAGCGCAAGACAATCAATTTGATGAGCCAGGCCAGGAACATGCCGAACCAGTCGATGGAAACCGTATTGGTCAGAGCGATGGCCAGGCCCGCCGGATGCAGCGGCCAGCCCGGCAGCCGGTGGCTGGCCAGGGCCAGCAATCCAGCCAGACCGGCACCCACTGCCATGAAAAAGAGGGCCAGAAACTGCGGTGGATTGGGATTGTTAAGGGTATTTGCCACCCAGCTCCAGTGGTAGTTGGGCGAACTGACAAAATACCAGCTATAGCCGTGCAATAAACCGTGGCGGTAGCCCATCCACACATAGCAAATCATGGTGATCAGGAGACCCAGTACCATGGCCGAGGTGAGAAAGAAGACCAGCTTGCGGCCGCTTATCTTGAGTTTGACATCCTCGCAGACCTTGAAGGCGTGCGCCAGCGTGCCCATGACGAAAAGCTGAATATCCGCGGCCCAGACAAAATTAAGCCCCATGGCCGTCACCCCCTGGGCGCCGAAAATTCTGGAACCAAATATATTGGTCAGGATCGGCGGGATCGAAGTGGCGGCGCGCAGGCGGCTGATACCCGTCTGCGCCAGCAGCCGGGTGGTGCCGAAAAAGACCAGCAGGGCCACCAGGAGAAAGAGGATACTCCATCCCGGACTCAGGCCGCACGCACAGATAAAAGCGGCCATGTAGATCAGGCCCACGAGGCCGAAAATGGCGGACCAGCGCGGCGAAACCAGGCTGGTATCGGTAGCTTGTTCGCGGCCGACGATAAAGCGCCACTGGCGCTTGAGAAAATCGCGCGAAATCCATAGCGAAGAAACTACGATAAACGCGAGCGAACCGATCTGCTGGTGGGTCAAAAGCACGTTGTCCGACATGTGCGGCTGGGCCGGCAGCGGGATGGTAACGCCGATAAAATCCAGCAGGCCTTTTTCAAAAACCACCAGGATGTGGAGCAACCACACGCTCAAAAGTACGTTCAGGTTCACCAGATAGCTGAGGCCGACGACCAGCAGGTCGGTACCGAGCCCGAAGCTGATTCCGAGGCGACGGATCTGAATGCTGAAACTGGGAATGGCGTAACCAGTGATGATCTCGATGTCGAAGACGCGGTCCAGCATATTGACCGTTGGGAAAGACCAGGCGATGATAAAGCCGACCCAGAACAAATTGCTTTTGAGAAAGCTCGCGGCTGGATTTTCGAGATTCTCCACCATCATCGTGGGCACCACCGCCAGCGGGGAGACCAGCCGCTCTCCTCTGGACCACTGGTGGTGGATCAGACTGACAAAAGACATGCTGACCAGGAAAAATGCCAGCATGAAAAAGCCCCACCAGCACAGCGGCTCGATCCATACATCCCAGGGAATTGGATAATCGGCAGAGACCCCTTCAAACAGTTTCTGGATGGCTTCCAGATCCTGGGGCACGGCCCAATCGGGAATGTTTCTCCACAGCAGATCCTCCCAGTTGTTCTCGGGATTGGCATAGTAGAATACCCCTGCCAGAAAGGGGATGAAGTAGCCCCCGAATCCCATCGAAGGGAGGACGATGACGACCATGAGTGCCGCATATATGAGAGCAAAATTGGCGGGCGAAAGCTGCAGGAAGGGACGCACCAGGCGCAGCAGCAGACTGACGACCAGAATCCAGAAAATCAGAAAGATCACCCCGATGGTATTGAAGTGATCGGTGAGACCAGTATAGGAACCAAAGAGGATATAGGTGCGGACGCTGACGAAAATCAGGAAACTGCTGAAAACGAGTACCAGCAATAGCGAAAAAAAAGTGCCGTACAAAGAAGAGGTAGATCTCTGCTCCAAGTACACTCCTTCTGAGCTCATAGGTGAGATCTTAGAGTTTATGGATTATTTCGCAATCGGGCAACTCTGAAGCGATAAGAAAAATTTGGACAAATATTTATTTTTAAGTGGCTTAAAGGCCGCCCTCAATGGACCGGATAGGACGCCGCGGCAACGGCGATCCGGCACCTGCGCACTAGGCGGTTAGGAGAAATGTGCCAAAGAGCAGGATCCAGACCACCTCGAGGAAATGCCAGTACACGGCGCAGACGCGAACCAGGCGCTGATGCTGCGGCCCCAGCGTCCTCTTCACCGCTTTATAGCTCAGCCAACTGAGCGGAATCATGCCGCCGAGCACGTGCAGGGCGTGGATCACAATCAGCGCCAGGGTCATGCCGTAGATGCCGGAATAGCGCCGGACCAGCAGCGCCCGGTGGGCGTTGAGCAACTCCATCATGCTGGGCAGCTGGATGGCAATAAAGGCGATGCTGAGCCCGAAGGTGAGCCCCAGCCATCGGTTCAAAGCGGGAAAATCGTTGCTGCAGGCGCAGGCGCGGGCGCGGTGCACGGTCAGACCGGATCCCAGCAATACCAGGGTCGAAGCCCATAGTCCGAGAGGGAACTCGAGGTGCCCGGAGGGCGGCGCCGAAGGACTGCCCAGACGGAGATAGAGATAGGTAAAAAGACCGACTACGAAGAGAATGGTCAGCGATATCAGAAAAAGCAAGGTGCCCAGCCGCATGATGGCATTGGGATCGCCCGCATTGCGCTGGTCCGGGGCCGGGTTTTCCCGCCCCAGGGATACCGCATCATCGGAAAAAAGTTGTTTTAAATAGTGCAACATCTCCTATCTCCAGAGGAGAAATCCCCGCGCTGGCGGCAAAATGCGTCGAATTCTCGCAAGGCGCCGCAATTTGCCCGCAGCGGAGATTTCAGTACCGCTTCTCATTTCATCAGGATCATCCTGCGCATGGAGCGAAATGCCCCGGCCCGCAGTTGGCAGAAGTAGACGCCATTGGCCAGTTGCTGCCCGTGGTGGTCGCGCCCGTCCCACACCGCGCTGTAAGTGCCGGCCGGCTGCACCTGGCGCACCAATTCCCGCACCTGCTGTCCCATCACATTGTATATCCCCAGTTCAACCCGGCCGCCCTCTTTTAAAGCGTAGTGAATCGTCGTAGTTGGGTTGAATGGGTTGGGAAAGTTCTGCGCCAGAAAATAGGCCGCCGGCACCGCCCGAGCGCGCCCTGAGCGCACCTGTATTTGGGCAGCGCTCGCCTCCACCTGCAGCGAACCCCGCCCCTGCAGAATATGGCTATGCCCATTCACCAGCAGTTCCCAACTGCCGGCGGCAGCCGGATTCATCTCCCAGCCCAATTCCACCTCCCCACCCTGCAACTGCACCGGGTAAGCGGCCGCTTCCGCCCCTATGGGCACCTGCCCGACCCCCACCCCCTGCACCTCGACCCGCAGGTCCAGCACGGCGGCCGGGGGCAGCGGCGGCAGGGCGACCACCGCATCCGGATCGGTCCCCAGGTAGACCTCCTGCCGGCGGCCCCGGGACGCGGCCCACAAGACGCCATCGGCCAGTGCTGCCCGATTGGGGGCAGGTGGCGCGATCCGGGGGGCAGCGGTCGCTCCCAACCCCAGGCGGCCAGCGGCATTCAGGCTGACCCAGTAACCTTCCCCTGCCGCCATTTGCTGGACCGACTGGTAGCCACTTGCAAAGCCGAAAACCGACACCAGAATAGCGGCCGGATCCTGGCCGATCTGCGCTCGGGCCGTTCCCCCAAAGGGTGCTCCAATCATGCTCCAGCCCGCTGGCAGGACGGGGGTGCATTGGTCCACCTCCGTACCCGAGACCCCGTAGTTGCCGCCGTTTTCCAGGTTCAACCAGTAGCCCTGGCAGGGCACCAGTTCGGCTACGGACTGATAACCATCGGCAAAGGCAAAGGCCGAAATGGCGTCGGGAAAGAGGCTTTTCAGCCCCATATCCACTCCCTCCACCGGAACGGAAACCATGCTCCAGCCCGCCGGCAGTTCGTACGTGAAATCGTCTACTTCGACTCCCGATACCGCGGCCAGGGCATCGATCCGGCCAGCCCCATAGATGTCGGCCGCCCCCAGTTCGACGGCTGTATCTTCGAGG
>CAXFTV010000712.1:0-3308 GCA_964005845.1 uncultured bacterium | reverse complement strand
CACGTGGCTGGCTTTTTCAATGCCGTTATAGTCGGCCAGTAATGCCGCCGCGCCGATGAATAGATCGCACAGGGGCGGTTTGTAGGATACGGCGGTAAAGCGGTGAAATTCGACAAAAGTATTGGCCAGGAAACCAGCGGCCTCCCACTCGCCCTGGAGAAAAACCCGTTCTCTGGGTATGAAAACATCGTCGAAAATGGTGAGGGTATCGATCATGCGGTGCTGCGAACTAACCGGGTGGTGGAAGGAACTGGGCGGCGGGGAGCCAAAGGGACTGGCAACTAGCTTTACTCCAGGAGCATTGACCGGCACTGCAAAAGAAAGAGCACAATTTGAATCGTCCTCTTTGAGGGCCCGGGTCGGCAGCACGATCAACTGGTCTACATAGGGAGCACAGGTGGTATGGGCCTTTGCTCCGCGCACGACAATACCGTCCTCGCGCTCCTCGACTATGTGCACGTAATAATCCGGATGTTCCTGCTCGGAGGGCAGCAGACTGCGATCGCCCTTTACGTCGGTCTGGGCCACTGCCAGGGTCAAATCCTCTTTCTTGCAAAAATCGTGAAAGGCCTTCACCCGGGCATTGTAATTGGTGTCGATTTTGGCATCCACGACCCGGCTCACCAGATCCAGGGCAAACAGGGCATCGGTGCCAATTTCCTTGACCAGGAGTACCACGCTACCGCCAATGCGGGTTGAACGCTCGATCATTTCGCGGCGATTCAACAAATCTTCGGTATTTTCCGGGGTCTTGAAATAGCGGCTGCAGAGCTCGCCGCTGGCTGGATCTTCCCAGCTCATCAAAGATTTGTGCTGCGGATCCTCGGCCAGGTGAAAATCCAGCGCCGCATGCTCCACCGCAATGCCGATATCCTCGTGCTCGGTCACATCTTCGACCTGCTCTCCGGCGGCAAAAACCACCCGCCCATCCCGCAGGCCTTCTTTATATTCTGCTGCTGTGCGCAAACCCATTTCCACACCTTTCTTTTGGAAACTTCAATTTCTCAGCGGTTTCCCCGTCTTTAACATGTGCGCCATGCGCTGCTGCGTTAATTCCATACCGCACAATTTTAAAAATACTTCGCGCTCAAGATCCAGTAGTTGCTCTTCGCTGCATTCCCGGGCGGGTCCCTCTCCACCGCAAAGAACGAGGGCCAGGGCACTCCCAACTGCCCGGTCGTGGGCAGTAAAAGACCCCTTTTTTTCCTCACCCTGGAGCCAAGCCTCGAGCTTTTCACGTTCCTCGTCACCGGCGACCCCAAACATTTCTGCAGCGGGCGGTTCATAGCCGGCGATGGCCGCTTGAGCACATTGCTTGGCCCGGAGCAGTAATAAATCCCCATTCATTACTATTTCATCTTCCGGATCCAACAACTGCCATTGCCTACCCTGGTGCGCGTTATCGCTGAACTTGCCCGCCAGCAAGGTCCGAAATCCCTGCTCGATGTTTCGTCCCTGGCGCCGCACCATCTCCTTACCCCCCCCCCCAGCCGGGATCAGTCCCACACGGGTTTCCACCAGACCGATCTGCAATTCCGCTGCTACCACCCGCGCATCCGCCCCCAGGCAAAACTCACAGCCCCCACCCAGAGTCAGACCCCGAGGAGCGGCAACCACTGGAAATGGGGCGTAGCGCAGCGCCAGTACGGCATTTTGAAAATTTCCTACGTAATTCTCCAATTCGGCAAAGTTCCCCGCGGCCGCCAAACCGACCATGTATTCGAGATCCGCACCTACCGAAAACAAATCGCCGCCACCGTACAAGACCAGGGCCCCGAAAGAGGCCCGGTCGACCACCTGCTGCACTAACTGCAGCGCTTGGGGTCCGAGGACATTCATTTTGCCGTGGAAGACCAGGGCCGCCACATCGTCGCCGAGATCTATCAGGAAGCCCTCGTCGTTTTGCACCAGCGCCCCGCTGCAATCGACTCGCTTTTCGAGCTCTTCCCCGGGCCTGGAAACGACATCGAGATAGTCGGTGCTGTGGAGCGCAAAAAATTGCCGCCTTCCCCCTTTATCCTGGTAGAATTTCCCCTCGCTCCCATCGAGGAGATCGCGAACCAACTGCGGCACTACCACCCCATCGCGCTCAAACCGCCGACTCAGATTCTCGGCGCCAAGCATATCCCAGATTTCGAAGGGGCCGGCCTCCCAGTTGAAGCCCCATTGCATTGCCCGGTCTATCTGGGCGATATCTTCTGCCATCTCGGCGGCATTCACCGCAGCGTATGAGAGAACCTGGCACAGGTGGCCGAAGGCAAATTCGCCTTGAGGCGTTGAATCGGCAGCCAGCCCCTGGAGCCGGGAGGGCAAATCACCCCGGCGGGCCAATTTGCCCAATTCGCCCAGTTCGGGGCGCACCTGCTGGCGAAATTCGAAAGTCTCCAGATCCAGCGCCTCGATTCCGCCAGCCGATTTGTGATAGAAACCCGCCCCACTTTTGCTGCCCAACAAGCCCCGCTCCAGCATGCGTTGAACAAAATCCGGCGGCGCGAACACGCCCCGCCGTGCATCTGCGGGCAAATTTTTATGGGCAGTGCCGGCAACGTGCACCAGGGTATCGAGTCCAATCAGGTCGCAAAGCCGCAGGGTAGCGCTGCGCGGCCGCCCCAGCAAAGATCCCGTGAGCCCATCGACTGTTTCGACCTCAAGCTGCGCCTCGCCCATGGCGTGCAATACATCCATCAGGGCAAAGACGCCCAGTCGATTGCCGATGAAATTCGGCGTGTCACGCGCCACTACAGTTCCCTTGCCCAGGACTTGCTCCAGAAACTGACGCATTTTTACCACCAGGGCGGGGTCGGTATCGGGACCGGCTATGAGCTCCACAAGTTTCATATAGCGGGGCGGATTGAAAAAGTGAATGCCCAGAAAATTTTTCCTGAACTGCGGCGAGCGCTCTTGAGCCATCATTCCTATGGACAGCCCGGAGGTATTGCTGCTGATGATCTGCTCCCCAGGGGCCGCCTTTTCTACCCGCGAGAACAACTCCTTTTTTGCCTCCATGTCCTCAATGATGGCCTCGACCACCCAATCAGCTGCGGCGATTTTAGCCGAATCATCCAAACTACCAGGAGTTATGCGCTCGGCCATTGCCGCCAAAAAAAAGGCCGGCGGCCGACTTTTTAAAGCTCCTTCGATGCCACTCCGAGCCCGGGCGGCCGGATCGGCGGCGGCCGGGATGTCAAGCAAGTCGACGTCTATTCCTGCATTGGCCAGCAAGGCGGCAATCTGGGTGCCCATAACCCCTGCGCCCAGGACTGCCACCCGCTGAATGGGTTGTCCATTGTTCAATGAAGTTCCTCCCT
>CAXFTV010000711.1:0-8923 GCA_964005845.1 uncultured bacterium | reverse complement strand
GACCTCCAGGACATCATGCTCGTCCCCAGCTCGGGTGCAAACGATATCCCCGGCCTGCACATAGAACTCCTTTCCCTCGGTCGCGACCTTGGCCTTTCCTTTAAAAATCAACCAGTATTCATCGCAATCGTGAAAATGGCAGTCGAATCTGCCGCCATCGCGCAGTACCCGAAAAATACCCGCCGCAGTTACTTTGCACCACTCCGGACGGTTTCCCTCTTTCATGGACTGATTGGCGGTTCGAATTATTGGCATGATCTAGCTCCTTTTTCTATCAGCGTTTTTCCCTTCCAAAAAACAGTCAAAAAACACTACCCGAGCAGCAACTCAAAGATGGGAATTTATCGCCTTAGCTGGCAAGTCAAAGACGGATTTAGCAGAAGGTGACAATGCTGCACCTCGTGCTCGTAATAATAGCCCCTCGGTGTAAAATTCGATCTCCCAACTTTGGCGGCATCCACTCCCATCTCTTATATCTTGTTTGCAGTGTAATGGCCCCCAATTCTACCAGATCAACTATTCCCTCGGCAATATAGCCCCGGAATCTGCCTACCTGCACGCTCAGTTCCGGCGCCCTAAGCCCCTGCCCTACAAGGAAGTTTTCACCATTCTCGATGGCGTCCAGGGTCGCGGCCGGTATGCTGGAACCTACATGGCTTGGGGACTTAATAACTCGGGCTGGTGGAGCGAGGGCGAGATCAAATTCTACCTGGATGGGGATGGTGACTTCCCTACCATCTGCGGCACCGGTAGCGAGGATTATTTCTGTGGCTCCTGCAGGCCGTGCGCTGGCACCCCCCCCACCTTCAAGGCAGAGGCCGCCAGCGCACGGCCTGCATGAGTCCAGGGCGGTCGAGGTGCACTGCGTTGGGCCGGTCCCCCAGCACGGTGAGCACCATGCCTGACCGCCCATCGGCCAGTTCCGGTGGCAGGACGCAGTTAGTAGAATATTCCGGGTAAGTCAAGACGGTACTCAGGTAGTAAATTTCTTTGTCCCAACTATTGCCGCCGTCCCGGCTGACTCGGGCGCGTTCACCACCGTGCAGCCAGGGATCGCGATGCACGTGCACGAGCACGATCCGGCCGTCGGGCAGCTCGACCGCAGACCCGTGCATTTCCCCCAGCTGGTTGCTACCGGGCCGGACGTTGGTCCAGGTCATGCCCCCGTCATCGGAATCGGCCAGCAGTACATTCTTTTGCACCGAACCGAGGATGCTCGGATTCAAGTGGACCTCGTCATGCCACCGAAGCTCTGGTGGACGCCCGAGTTCCCGGCGCGGGTCGAAAGCCCCGTACTGCATGGCCCAAAGCCGCCATGCATCCTGGTAAGGCGCTTCCAGGTACACCGGCCAGGCATCGGCAAGCGGTGGTAGATTGTTGCGCACCACGGCCAATAGACGACCCGAAGCTAGCTCGATTACCGAGGGTTCACCTGTTGGACAAATCGGGTACCCTGCGGACCAGGTTCGGCCGCCGTCGGCAGAACGAAAAGCATAGGTGACGTGGATGGTATCCGGTATGGCAATACCAATCGGCCAGACCAGCGTACCATCGCGCAGCTGGGTGATGGGACCGGCCTGTGGATCGCTGGGCAGGGGCCCGGGTCCACCCAAAATCTCCCATGTTTGCCCGCCGTCCACTGAGCGGTAGAGCAACAACCTGCGGTCTGCAGTCGGCCATGAATGACCGGATTCACCTTGTGTGGTCAGAAAACTCCCGTCGGCCAGAACACTATGCACCGGGCGGGTCACGCGCCGGGTATACCATGTTCGCCCACCGTCGGCCGAGCACATGAGCTTATTGGCGTTTGTGGCTGGTGGTGAGACCGCCATCAGATAGATCATGTTGTCCTTGGGAATAGTGAAATTCCAACATCCCTCACTGGCATAGCACGGTAGTCTGATGCGTTCGGCCGGCAGCGAGTGGATGCAGCCATCGCGGGAGTACAGGATGCCCTGGAAATCGTCTTTTTCTGGCTTGAGCTCCTCGTACCCGAAGCCGCAATTCATAACCGGATGTACCGTGAACATATAACCGTAACTGGCAACGTCGATCGACGCCCCCGTGGCCATAGTAAGACGGGCGCGGAAGTCGCCAACCAGGGGAAATTCAAGGGCCAACTTTTGGGTGCTTGGTCCGGCCCTGGTCGGACAAGGGACCCGTTCGGTGCCCACCACCTTTCCCGCCAGGGTTTCGATAGTCAGCACCAGTTCGCCCTGAGTGGCCAGCTCTGCGCTCGCATAACACACCAGATCCAATTCCAGTGGATCGCCGTGCAAGTGCAGCATGCCACTGAAGTATTTGTCTGCCCTCAGTCTTGCTTCAATTGGATAACGGCTATAAAAAGGGGTGGCCATTGGCCCCTCTTCCAACTGCACCGCATCTACCCAGACCTCTGCCTCGGCGTCCGCTACCGCGACAATATCCACCGCACCCTGGTCCATGTACGATGGAATATTGAAGGTTAGCTCATAGCGCCGCCATTCCCCACTGAGTGGCAGAACTCGACCCCGCGCGTCCGGCGTTTCGCGCCAGTCCATCGGCCGGTTCCAAACGCTCAATTGTATACTGGCTGCGGCTGCCTCACTGCGCGCGTAGGCCGACAAGGTATAAGTCTGTCCCCCCTTCATCGCCACCACCGGAGAAGTAAGGTGGGCAGGCCTGCCATCGACAATCTTCAAGACCGCGACCCGACTTCCTTCGATAGCATCAGCCACACTTTTGATTTCGGGTTTAAGCCTGGGGACTTGATTCGTCGTGGCTAGTTTAAGGGTCAAGGGGTTGAGAAAGTCGCTCCAGTTGTCAGAGGCTCCCTCGCCAGGATTGTATTTGCCCCAATCGTGTTTGGGCTGTCCAAAATCCAACTCGAAGCTGGCATTGGGGAGCAAGTTTTTGGATTTATCGAAATTTTCAGAACTCATCTCCACTGCTCCTGGTCTTCCAATAAGCCCTCGGATAATTCCCCCTTGGCGGCAATAAGGGGCAAGTCCAACCTGCACAATAAACTCATCTACCCGGAGTCAGGATTGAATCAGGCTGATTAATTGCTCTTTCCGGGATGTGAGTTCGGTCAAGCGCGAAAGGGTGTCGAGACTCGAGAACTCCGAATAACGATTGAATCTGGCGTTTCCTCGGCTAGTTGACCTATTTGCGGCGTGGGCCGATCTTTATTAAAATGCGGCAAGGCATACCGCAGGCGAAAGGAATGGTGCCCCAATGCCCTGGGCGCTGGCGCGCGAACCCGATAGTTCGACACCCAAAGATTTATATTCCGGATAGAGTAATTATCAGGTCCCACCCGGAATCAAAGGGTTCAGGGTTCGATGAAATAGATCAAAGGAGAACTTCATGAATTACGCAAAAATTCTAGCAATCTCAATCACCTTGATTGGTGTAACAATCACGATTTTTGATACGGCGTTCGCACGGGATCTCATTGATGATAAGGAAAAAGAGGAAATAAATAAGCTTATTGAAGCCTATATCATGGAGCATCCAGAAGTCATTATAAAAAGTATAGATGAAATGAGAAAGCGGCAACAACGCGAGGAGCAGGAAGCAGCGAAAAAAAATCTCATCGCCTTTGAAGATGAAATATTGCGCAATCCTTCGGATCCCGTGGGCGGCAATAAAGAAGGCGATGTAACTGTCGTAGAATTTTTTGATTATCGCTGTGGCTATTGTAAGCAGTTTTACACTGCTTTAAACGAAGTGAGCGAAGAGGACGAAAATGTGCGCATTGTTTTTAAAGAACTGCCCGTCCTTGGGCCAACCTCCGAATTGGCTGCGAGAGCGGCAATCGCTGCATCAAGACAAAACTTATATCAGCCTTTTCATGAAAAATTGATGGAATTAGAAGGTAATTTCGACGATAAAAAATTGTTTGATGTAGCTGGGGAAGTGGGCCTGGATATTGCCCGCTTAAAAAAAGATATGGCATTGCGCAGTGTACAGGGTATACTGGATGACACCAAGGATCTGGCGCAAAATTTATCTATTACGGGGACCCCAGCCATCATAATTGGGTCGAATATCATCCGCGGCGCCATAGGTAAAGACAGGCTAAAAGCTCTTATCGCAGCTACCAGGAAATAATTTTAAGCTCACTCCCGATCGTCACCTTTTTTTGACCAGCCTACATGTCCACACTTGAAGAATTCTTGCTGAATATCCCCTTCAAGCGTCCTTAGGAGCATCTTCATGGCCGCCAATCCCTCCCCTATCATTAATGCCGCGGAACACGCCTGGGTGATCAACGATCCCCGCTTTCCAATTGAGCGGGAATTCGCCAGTTGCCCGGGTCATTTGCCTACATCCGATTACTCCGCCGAGCATCTCATTGCCGAAATGAATATTTACGGCATTGACCGCACTGTAATCAGCCATGTTTGCTATTATGGCCACAACAATGACTACCCGAGCTACATCGTCAAGAAATGGCCGGATCGCTTTGCTGGATTCGGCCTGCTTATAGGCTACCGTTTGTTCGAACCCACCGACCAAAGAAATCCAGACCGACTATCCTACCTGGTCCAGGAGCAGGGATTAGCTGGACTGCGCTTGAGTCTGATCTATGAAAAAGAGAAGCGCTGGATCGATGATCCAGCTATGCAACCATTCTGGAAACGAGCAGAGGATTTGAATGCGGTTTTCAATATCTTTCTCGGCCCGAATCAGATTGACCAGGCAGCCTATATTGCCCAGCACTTTCCCGGCCTTAAGGTTGTTATCGACCACCTTGCAATGATCGACATCACTGCTCCCGATGAAGCGGGATTTGGTCCCCTGCTTGAATTGACGCGTTTCCCAAACGTCTATATTCGCACCTCTTTGCACAATCCCTCTCGCCAAGCCACCCCCTACCGGGACGTTTGGCCTTTTCTCGAACGGCTTTACCAGGCATATGGACCCGAGCGCATGCTTTTCGCCAATTTCTTTGAATATCTAATTATGAAAGAAATGATCCCTTTCTTTACCGAGGCCGATAAAGAGTGGATTCTAGGCCGGACGGCGGCGGGATTGTATTTCTAGGTTTTAGTACCCATCGACTCGGAATAAAGTTCACCCAAAGTTTGAATAGCAATTCCCCGGCCCCACGGACGAGTGCGCAGCACAGCTAAGGGCCATGAGGCGGGACTGCTGCTAAAACCGGATTCTAGGAAATCTCCACTAAAACCATGAAGATCAATTGGGTCAGGGAACTCTACGCTAAGGGACGTGGCTGGCACGTCGGCGCTATGGTCAAGTTCAAGGGTAGCTATTACATCAGCTTCTGTGAGGGTGAGGGGCACAACAGCCGCGACAGCCAGATAGGTCTGCTCTCGTCGACTGACCTGGAGAACTGGGAGTTTCATTTCGCCATTACCCAGGATATGGTTGGGGGCATCTACGTGTCCGAACCACAGATGCTGATCGTCGGCGAACGCCTCTACATCTACGCCATCACTTCGGATCTGGATGCGGAGACGGAAATGGGCTCGCCATCGTGGCCGGTAATGTGCTGGTCCACCGATGGCCAGAGCTGGAGTCCACCAAAGAGGTTCTGGGCAATGGACCAGGATTTCTGGCATCCGATCGAACACCAGGGGCGCTACTGGGTGACAGCAGACAATGGCGGCCACGTGCCGGCCGGCATTCATGCCAAAGTCGACTTGTTGACCTCGGAGGACGGCGAGCGTTGGAGCTGGGTGTCGGAGATTCTGCACGGATCGACCCAGCCGGCGATTTACGACCGCGCCCAGGACGAATACTTCTGCACCAGCGGCCCGAGCGAGTCGGCTCTCTGCTTCCTCGAAAACAGTCACCTGCTCGCAATCACCCGCACTAAGGGACATACCGCGACCTTGTCGGTTGCCGAACCTCCCTACGAGGTATGGGAGCACCGCCGCAGCGTGGAATCGCGCTGTTATGGAGCCGATATAGCCAAGGTCGGCAGGCACTACCTCGTCACCGGCAGGAGTTTCGACAATGAAGGGCAGCGAGCAACGACAAACAGATTCAGTGAGGCGGGCTGCCAGTTGGGTGTGTTTCTTTACCGCAACAATGAAATTGAGTTGCAGCTGATGCTGCCAGGTGGTGGCGACACCGGCTACGCGGCTATTCTGCCGGAAAATGACAACGACGCCCTCATCGCCTATTACTCCAGTGCCAAGTACGGCGGCGATCCCGGCTCCAGCGTGTTCCTGGCCTCGATATCAATCGCTTGACCCAGCACCCGATGCTAAGTTCGCAATACAGCTTAGCTCCCCTTGCATCCAAAGCCGAAATCTTTAACTGACTTGCGGTAGAAAGACCAGGCTCCCTTTTGGCTCCCCTGGAAATATCCTATCTTGTTGGCAATGCATTTTTTATCAAATGGTTGGTTTTTCTGAGGCGTAAACGCTCCCCCCTGAGCCATTCCGCTCTATTGCTGAAGCGCTGTCCGCGCCCTGAGAAAAATAACCTCGATGATTCCCTAGCGCTTGTTCCCAAGACCACAACCCAGAGATAATGACACAGACAATAGAGATTCGAGAGCTGCGACCGGGTGACGACCATCACCTCGTCGATATTGCACTTGCTGCATGGGCCCCAATTTACGAGGCTTATAAAAAGGAATTGGGAGAGGAATTATTTGATTTTTTGCATGCCGATTGGCCCCAGAGGAAAGCGGAGCAAATTTTGGCCGTTTGCAAAGCTGATGAACCGGGTATGGTTCTCGTCGCCTATGAAAATTTAAGGGTAGCTGGATTTGTAAGTTTTTATCCCCATGCCCCCAAAACCGGAATGGCGCAGATTGGAAATAATGCCGTCCATCCCGACTTCCAAAGGCGAGGGATAGCCAAGATGATGTATCGCGCAGTATTTGAATGCCTGCGAAATCGGGGGATCAAGTATGTCAAAGTTCGCACGGGGGGTGATCCGGCTCACCTGGCGGCCCGGAAGGCCTATGAGGGAGTGGGCTTCAATATCGAGCTGCCGGTCGTCGAGTATTTTCGCCACCTTTGATTAAACACTAGACCATCTACTTTTATTTTAATTGAAGCCTAGCTTCGTCCTCTGCTACGAGGAGAAAGCTATAATTCTGGCAAATCATTTCATACCTGAAGGCGGCTTCGCCCGGGGCTATCAGGGCAATAGACCTGTGCTTTCCCCGACTGGAGCTTGCTAACAATCCCTTTTTGCACCCAAGGAGAAAGCGATGAAAATCGTCGATGTGGATCGGATCATAGTCGATGTACCCTTTACCCGGCGGCAGCAGAAGATCACCGCGCGCGAGGTCTACAACTGGGCCATACTCGAGTTGTGTCGGGTCGAAACCGATACCGGCCACGTGGGCTGGGGCGAAACGGTCATCCACTATACCTGGGCCCGGGTCAGCGACGAATCGGTGGCTCGCGTCGTCGGCCAGAGCCCGGCAGCTCTCATGCACGACGATTCGCTGGGGGCCGGCTTGCAGATGGCCCTTTTCGACCTGGTTGGCAAAGTGCTCGAAGTGCCCGTTTACCA
Source organism: uncultured bacterium (assembly GCA_964005845.1). Taxonomy (GTDB): domain Bacteria; phylum Latescibacterota; class UBA2968; order UBA8231; family UBA8231; genus CAXFTV01. The sequence continues at coordinate 1,435 of CAXFTV010000711.1, read as the reverse complement.
ACTGCTGGGCGGCAAGTGTCGCGATTGGGTGCCTCTTTCCTGGTGGTCCATCGATGCCTCGCCGCAGGACTGGGCTGCGGAGGCAAAAGATGCGCTCAAGGCCGGCTACACCAGCTTTAAGCTCAAGCCCCGCCCCTGGTGGGATATCGGCGCCCAAATAGGGGCAATTTGCAAAGTAGTGCCCCCCCATTTCAAGCTCGACCTCGATCCCAATGCCACCTGGCAAAACGCCGCAAGCGCAATTCCTATCATCAAAAAGCTAGAGCGTTACGACAATGTGGCGATGTACGAAACGCCGATTCCGCAGCACGATATCCTGGGCAATCGCCAGATCCGCGCCTCCATAAACCGGCCCATAGCCATGCACTTCGGCTCGCCGCCATTTATCACTCAGGTGCGGGAGGAAGTCTGTGACGGCTACGTGATCTGCGCCGGCAAGTCGCAGGTGATGCGGCAGGGTACGCTCAGTGCCGAGGCCGAGATGCCGTTCTGGCTGCAGCTGGTGGGCAACGGTCTGACCACAACCTGGGCAGCTCATCTGGGTGCAGTTCTGACCCACGCGACCTGGCCGACCATTTCTTGCGTAAACCTCTACAGCCATCAACTGCTGAAAAAGAAAATCAAAGTCGTCGGCGGCTACCATCGGGTGCCCGATGGCCCGGGACTGGGCGTCGAAGTCGACGAAAAGGCGATTGCCAAATACCGCGTGCCGCCGCGGACACTGAAAAAATTGAATGGCGCGATTTACGACCGCCCCAAACCACGCATCATCAACACCGTGGTCTATCAGGACGGCAGTTGCGTCCATATGGCTGCTTCCAACCAGGGTTACGGTTATTTCGGCTCCGGCCACGGGCCCGCTCAGGCCGAGGGAACGCGCTTGGAAACCTGGGCAGATGATGGCTCGAAGGAGTGGCAGAAGCTCTTTTCCCGGGCCCAGCAGCACCCGGTACGCGACCGTTGGCAGGGACGTTCATAGAAACGAGGTAAACGATATGTGCGCGGCTAAAATTTCAGAAATTAAGGTCTGTGAATTATGTCCGCCGCCTCCCAGCCAGGCAGGAACTAAACCCCTGCGCGACAAGAGTTGGCTATGGGCTCCACAGCAAGCCACGCCGATGGATAAATTTCCCCCGGCAAGCCGGGGCGCCGCCAGACCCGGAGGGGTAATTTGGGTGAAAGTCATTGCCGATGATGGTACTTTCGGGCTTGGACGCACTGATTCTGGCAAGGTTACGCAACCCCTTATCGAGGAATGCCTGGCCCCCCTGGTCATCGGGCAGGAAGTGGGGGCCATTGATTTGTGCAATGATCGGATGTGGCGGGGTACTCTTTCTTTCGGCAACGAAGGACTTACTGCCCGCGCCGTGGCCGCAGTCGATCTGGCCTTGTGGGATCTATGGGGCAAGCGGCTCGATCAGCCGGTTTATCGGCT
>CAXFTV010000710.1:0-5479 GCA_964005845.1 uncultured bacterium | reverse complement strand
CGAGGTGGTCGGCCCCCAGCGCCTGGTTTTTCTGCTCTTCCCGATCTGGACGTATGCGTATCATGGACCTAAGCTATGGGCATCTAGGATATACTATTTGCAGGAAATATAGATTCTATAGAGTTATAATAGGCGCTACTATAAATTCCGTAAATAATCCTGTATTGCTAGAAAGTTTACAACGGGATGTATTGCTTCATCTCCAAATTATATTCTGTGGCTATTAATCTTTGACTGGCTGAAATACGTTTATCCTCACTTCTCGCAAGCAGGTGGTTGATAGAACCTCAATAGAATTCCGGATCCAGCTCTCTTGACGAGAAAAAATGGCCAACTAAATTTCACCATTCAGTATTGGACAACTTCTAAGAAAAGCGCAGGATTCTGTGTTGGTAAAAAATTAATGGTGTAGTATTTTTGTTCAATAATTGCTAAAAATAGGATCGGAAACACCTCATTCCCTCGATGGGGAAAAAGTCCTAAATTCAAGTACGTAAATCTCACTTTTTTATATATTGTCCCTCCACCCCCAGTAATAGGTTGCAAAAAATGACAAAATTGGACGAGTTGGAAACCAAAGGGTGTTGTGTTATAAAAGGCCTTTTCGACGAAACCGTTATTCGCGAAAGCATTGCAGTTACGAATCGAGCACTTAAAGAGATTTCAGCAGATCACAGGGAAGACAATAAATCTCAAGGTAGCTTGGTTCCCATGGCCGAATATCCAGGTTATAGCAAAATAATCGCTTACCCAAAACTAATTGAAACATTGGAAAAGGAATTTAATTTCACAGATATTCGTTTTAGTTCTGGCTATTTAATCAGCAAACCTCCTAAAAGCCCGCCTTTGTTTTGGCATCAAGATTGGTGGGGATGGGGACACCCACTTTCCTATAAACCTTTTATTGCTCAAATAGCGGTTTTTGTTTACCTAACTGAAACGACGGTTGAAAATGGCTGTTTAAAATACATACCAGGGTCTCACCGGCAAAAACATCATTTCCACAACGCCCAAAATGCTCATGGTGAAGATTTAGCTAAAGTAAAAAATCCATCTGATCCATTGTTTGGCAAATTGGCAGATGAAGAGCAAGTTATGGTGAAATTAGGTGATGCTGTGATATGTGATGCAAGACTTATGCATGCTTCAAATGCAAATAGATCGGCTAGTGAAAGAAGTAGTTTAACCTTATGGTACCATCCCAACTGGAGTGAGCAGCCCGATTCCTTCAAAGCAATAGTAAAAAAATTATATGATCGTGAAGATGATAATACTTCTGACACTGATGCCGGAGGGCTTAGTTTAGACCAATGGCCCAAAAAAGATCATGAAAGAATTCAACACCTTATTCCCCTCGTCGATAAAGATGCTGCGAGGGAGCCCTGGAATAGAACACCTAACTTTTAATCAAGTGATTCTCGGGATCGAGATACTGTATTTTCGCCAGTGCTGAATTTAAAATTTGCCAATGCAATCCAAGGAGCATTGCGATGCACAAAACAATTGCGACGACGACTGAATTCCTGGACAACTGGGACTCCCGCGTCAACTTTCTCATGGCCGATGAGTGCTTGCCTTTTTCATTTGAGTTCCCACCCACCAAGAAAATTGTGGAACGCCTCGTGGCGGAGCAGAAAACGACAGGTATCACAGGACGGTTGCGGAATACGAGCGACGGAGAAAATGCCATCGCGGATTTTCGCGAGATGTCCTTTGCCGACCTGATGGAGACATCCTTTCAGTTGCGCTATCCCGATGTGACAATGTTGGACCATCCGGGCGATCTTTTCGCAGGCTTTACCGAGCGGGTATTGATCCCGTGGAAGCGCTACTTATTGGACCATGGTTTTGAGTGGGATCGCTGCTATGCGTTGGCCAGGGTATCCGGTCCCAATACCTGTACGGGCTATCACATGGATCGTTCAAATGTGCTGTTTTGGAACGTGCGTGGGCGCAAGGTTTTTCACGGTTTCCACGATCCGGACCGGTGGGTGCCACTCGAACGAGCTACTGCAGGGCGCGAGACGCAGGTCATGCCCGACAATGTGTCGGATGAGGATGTGCTCTCTTACGAAGTAGGCGATAATACATTCCTCTGGAACCATCTGCTAACCCCGCACTGGGTCGATGCGCCCGAGCTCACATTCGGTATCAATTTTTCGCATGGTGGCCTGAGGCACAACGGCCGCCTCTGCCGTTATGAGCAGCACGTATACGATATGCTAGGACACAATCCCAATGCCCAATGGCACCCCGAGACGGCGAGTAGGGTCAGTGCGGCCGGGCTCAAATAAGCGATTCCGCAAAGCATAATTTCCGCCCCAAGCAAATTCACCGGGATCGCTATGGCCCAGAAAATACAAGTGCGTCGATCGCCATTAGACCGACTTTTAGAATTCATCTGTAACATTGCAGACTATGGCCAGCGCGGCTGGAGCCCAGCAGACGGCTTCTTAGATCAAATGGGTAACGCGAGTTGAGCACAGGAGGATATGATGAGTATTGCCAGTGAACCCTGTCCTGGGCAGCTACGCCAAAATTCCTACGCCGTGGTGCGCGGTTTGTTCGATGCAGCGACGACAAACCGGCTGCGCCAGATCTGTGAGCGAGTACTGGAACAGTGGCGGCACGCTCCTCGCTGTGACAATCCACCGGTGGGTCCACAGGCCAATTACATGAGGCACCTGAACGACCCGGAATATCACTGCGATCACCCCGATGATCTCGCCTTTCTGCTCAACGCCATGGGGTCGCCCCAAGTCGTCGAATCGCTGGGCGCGGCCCTGGATGAAGAATTTCTCTTCGCCTTGAGCAGTCTCTACTTTAACCCGACGGGAAAAAGCCAGGACGGCTTCTGGCATAAGGACAAGATCGGCACAGAAGCAGACTTGTCCCGGAAACCGGAAACGGGAGCCGGGTTGCAGATGCAAATCGCATTGGTCCCTACGGACGATCTCGAGTTGGTGCCGGGATCTCACCTGCGTGACTACTCCCCCGAAGAGTACGCGATCTGCGTCGCCGATGATGAGATCCACAACCGCTCGAACGATATGCCAGGGGCCCTTCGCCTCCACCAGGAACCCGGTGACGCGGTGCTCTTTACCCAGTTGTGCATTCATCGCGGCCGCTATCACACCGACAAGCTCAGGCGTTCCTTGATGATCTCGGTAAAAAAGCGGGCCGCCGCAGAGTTCACGATACGCCAGCGGGGACTGGACTACGCCAGTGACCAGCCATGGTTTTTGCTGCCGCAATACTTCGCTGGCGTCAATGAGGATGCGCGAGCGTTCTTCCGGGAATTCGTCGACTTCTACGCCCCGCATTGGCGCGCCCGACTGACGGAGGTTTTGAAGTACTCGAGTCTGCTGCAAAGGCTGGTGGAAGCCGGCGAGCCGTACCCGTTTTTTGGCGACTGAGAAGTCTGCCCGAATGAGTTACCAGCTGCATTTTGCTTCACAAGGCCCCGGCAAACAACGGCTACCAAACAGCCGGCACAGTATTCATTTGACCGGCTAGGCAAAAATGCCTTTTATAATTCCTCATACTTCGGAGCAGGGGCCGCCATTGCGCTAGAGCACCTAAGACCTGGCCTGCTTTGCCCCGCGCTCCACTCACTCCGTTCCACTGCTCATAGAGCGTCGCCGCCCGCGCCAGGGCGGCGACGCATTAAGACCCATAAAGGAATCTCGCCATGTCCAATGCGCCAGCTCCCATCGCTCCCAACGATGACATCAAAGTCACCAAAATCGAAACCTTCGTGCTCAAAAACTCCTGGGTCTTCGTCAAAATATCGACTGATGCAGGCATTACCGGTTGGGGCGAAATGCTCAAAGACGATGCCCGGGCCTGCGCCGCCGGCGCCCTGGAAGTCGCCGACTACCTGGTGGGCAAGGATCCGCGGCCGGTAACCCACCACTGGCAGGCCATCCACCGCGGCGCCTTCTATCGCGGCGGCCCGATCAAAACCGCGATCTCCTCTGGCATCGATATGGCGCTTTGGGACATCACCGGGAAATGCTATGGCGTGCCCGTATACAAACTCCTGGGCGGCCCCACCCGGGACCGCGTGCGCGTCTATGGCACGGTCAGCGAGGAAACCGGTGTCAATGCCATAAAAGTCGGTCCTCAGGCCTCGCGCCAGGCCTTTAAATACGTCGAAGGACCGCAGTTCGTAGATGAAGTCGCCGAACGCTTCAAGGCCCTGCGCGACGAATATGGCCCAGGCGTCGACATCGGCGTCGATTTTCACGGCGCGGTGCAGCCGCCAACCGCGCTGCTGCTCATGAAAGCACTCGAACCGTACCAACCATGGTTCTTCGAAGAGATCGTGCAGGCCCTCAATGTGGATGTAATGGCCGAACTGGCCCGGAAAACCCATATTCCCATCGCCACCGGCGAACGCATTTTCACCAAGTGGGGCTTTAAAGAAATCCTCGAAAAACGCGCCGCCACCATCCTGCAGCCCGATGTCTGCTACGCCGGCGGCATTACCGAGTTGAAGATTATCGCCGGCATGGCCGAAGCCTACTACACGCCCATGGCGCCGCACAATCCACAAGGTCCCTGCTCACTGGCGGCGAGCTTGCAAGTCGCCGGTTTCGTCCCCAACTTCCTGGCGCAAGAGCGCGGCGACAACGAATACATGGAGTTTCTCGCCGAACCCTTGGAGCCGGTTACCCAGGGACACCGCCCGCTGCCGACCGGACCGGGCCTCGGCATCACCATCGACGAGGACAAAGTTCTGGCTCAGGTCGGCGATCCCAGCCCCTACCAAGCCCAGTTCGATCCCGACGACGGTTCGGTCGTGGACTGGTAGGTCTGCAGCGCGACCCCGCTCGCCCTGCTATAGCCTGCCCGCTGCAGCGAGCTTTGCTTTGGCAGAAAAAGGCGCAAAAAAATGAAGGCACTCGTAAAGACGGCAGCGGGCAGCGGCAATCTCGAAGTCCTGGACCTGCCCGAACCCATGCCGCAAGCGGATCAGCTGAAGATCGAGGTCAAAGCCGGCGCGATCTGTGGAACGGATTTGCATATTCACGACGATGAGTATCCGCATTGTCCGCCCGTGGTACTGGGACATGAAATGGCCGGCGTCGTCGTCGAAGTGGGCAGTGCCGTCACCCGCTTCCGGGTGGGAGACCGGGTGAGTTCCGAAACCTTCAGGTCGACCTGCGGCCATTGCCGATTCTGCCAGACCGGACTCATCGGACTTTGCGTCGATCGCCACAGCATGGGGGTGCACGTGGATGGGGCCTTCGCCAGGTATGTCTGTCAGCGGGAGCAGAGTCTGCACAAACTGCCGGACAATATCGACTTCGAAGCCGGCTCGCTGTCCGAGCCCACGGCCGTCGCCGTGCGCGCGGTCTTCGAACGCGCCGGAATCTCGCCGGGCGATGTGGTACTGGTATCGGGACCGGGTCCGGTGGGTTTATTAGTCCTGCAAGCGGCCCGCTCCATCGGCGCCACCGTGGCCCTGGCCGGT
>CAXFTV010000709.1:0-1940 GCA_964005845.1 uncultured bacterium | reverse complement strand
CTGATCTTGCTGTTGCTGCTGTTGCTGATCTTGCTGATCTTGCTGATCTTGCTGATCTTGCTGATCTTGCTGTTGCTGCTGTTGCAAATACTGCAGGGCCATTTCGAGATTCGCTTTGGCATCCATATTGCCCGAGTTTAGATCAAGAGCTTGTTTATAGGCCTCGATCGCTGGTGCGAACTGTTGCTGTTGCACCAGTGCATTACCCATATTATAAAGTGCCCGTTGACGCAATTGGGGCTCAGCGCCATCCACTGCTGCTTTGAACTCCTCCAGAGCCCCCGGGTAATCTTCCAACTTGAAAAGCGCATCGCCGACATTAAAGTGCAAAAGCGGGGACTCGGGCTCTTCGAGTTGCGCATCGCGGTAAAGCCTGAGTGCCTCTTCAAATTCCCCTTGCTCGTAATGTCCTTTGGCCTGGGCGCTTTTATTGGCCACCGGATCCCCCACCGTGGCACCTGTAAGCATAAACCAACTTAGGAGCAGAAGGAAATATCCGCCCCCTCTTTTTTTTAGCGCTCCGATTCTAGGATTCATGCGAATCTTCCTCGCCACTCTTCCTCCCGGCGGCTGCGACTTATCAGCCAGGCCTCGCCGATAAAACAGGCCAGTGCCAATAGCAGTGGAATTTGAAAACGTTCCTCGTACTGAGTGAAACGGGCGCCGCCGAGTTCCTTCTGGTCCATCTGAGAAATATAGTCGGCAACAGCATCCAACTCGCCTCCCTGCAGACTGCTTTGGAAATAATCTCCATTGGTAGAAAGCGCTATTCGGCGGATGGTTTCCTCATCCAGCCGGGTTTTAACATATTGCCCTCGCTTATCTTTGTGATAATTCAATCCCCCTGCTTCCTCGGCCACCGGAATCAATTCACCTCCCTGCGTGCCCAAACCAAGGGCCAGGATGCGGACACCCTCTTCAGCCGCCGCCTCGGCAGCCCGCAGAGCATCTCCCAGGTGGTCCTCCCCATCGGTCAACAAAACGGCTACTTTATGCTGCTGATCACCCTCGACGAAGCTATGCCGCGCAAGTGTAATAGCCTCGCCGATAGCAGTCCCCTGAACGGGTATTGTATTGGTGTCCACAATATCGAGAAACATCTGTAAGGCCCCATAGTCCAGAGTCAGAGGGCACTGGACAAAAGCCCGGCCGGCAAAAACCACCAGACCTACTCGATCTCCTTGCAGGCGGTCGAGTAATTGGCCGATTTGGTACTTGGCATGCGCCAACCGGCTGGGCTTGACATCCTCGGCCAGCATGCTGCGAGATAGGTCTAAAAGAACCATCACGTCCACCCCGCGCCGCTGTGCCATAGCCAGTTTGGTGCCGAATCGAGGTCCCGTCAGTGCCAGGGCCAGAAACATGAAACCCAGCAGCAATAGAACATATTTACAGTACTGGCGCCGGCGGCTCACGTTTTGGGTCAATTTAGCGCCCAGGGCAGGACTGGCAAAACTCTCCAACGCCCTGCGCTTGCGCACCATGGCCCAGAAAAAAAACAGGCCCAAAAGGGGCAACAATCCGAGCAACCAGAAGTATAGGGGATTTGCAAAACGCACGACCACTGCCTCAGGGGATGCTGCGAAAGCGGGTATTCGCAAGGAGAATCTCGGCCAATAAACAAAGAAGTCCGGCCCAGAGGAAGAGGGCGAAGCGCTCCGAGTAATCGACGTGAACCTGGGTTTCGATCTCAGTCTTTTCCAACTCGCCTATTTCCCGGTAGATCTCTTCCAGCTTTTGCTCGCTGGTAGCGCGGTAGTATTTGCCCCTGGTGTGTTCGGCTACTTGCTGGAGAATTTCCTCGTCTATTTCCACCTGGATCGTCTGGTAGCGAGTGCCAAACATCCCCTGAATCGGACGCTGGATGGATCCGTCGCTACCGACGCCGATAGTGTATACCCGAATTCCTATGGCGGCGGCTACATCTGCAGCTGTCAGTG
>CAXFTV010000708.1:0-10272 GCA_964005845.1 uncultured bacterium | reverse complement strand
TTTCCGGTGGTGTGCTCGACCCGGCGGCGCTGCGCAATTTTTTGCACTACGCGGCCAACAACTGGACTCCGGCACCCCTTTTCGTTGTGCTCTTCGGGGATGGCTCTTACGACTACAAAAACAACGCGGGCACGAGCCCAGGCAACTGGATTCCCCCCTATCAGGACGGCGAGAGCACCTACGACGAGTGGTATGTACGCGTTATCGGCAAAGACGAATTGCCCGATATGGCGATTGGCCGCCTGACCGTGCAAACGGCAGCCGAGGCCGAGGTCGTAGTGGACAAGCTCATCGACTATGACCGCTTTCCCGAGAGCGGTCCCTGGCAGAGCCGGGTATTGCTGGTGGCAGATGATCTGGTAAACCCTTCGGATGTGACACAGGTGGAGTTTTTTTTCCTCAGCGATAGCGAATACCTGGCTTATAAGTTCTTCCCGGCGGGGCTGGATCTGATAAAACACTACATTGCCCATTATCCCCTAGAGGGGCGGACCAAACCACAGGCGCGGGACGAGTTTATCCGACTTTTTAACGAAGGCGCATTGATTCTTACCTATGTCGGTCACGGCAATCCCGAAACCCTCGCCCACGAGCAGATGTTTGTGCTGTCGCGCGACGCGGACTCCATTGCCAACGGGCGGCGTTTGCCCTTCATGTATACGGCGGCCAGCCAGGTCGGGGTTTTCGATGATCCAGTGCGCACGTCCATGCCCGAGGCGCTGCTGAAAAAAGCCGATGGCGGTGTCATCGGCATGATTTCGGCCACTCGAGTCGGGTACCACACCAGCAATATGGTGCTGGCGCGCGCTTTTCACGGGCAGATGTATCGCAGCGAGCAAGAACACGTCCCTCTAGGCCTTGCCTTGATGCAGGCCAAACAGCTGGTGCATGGCAATTTGACCGAAAGGGGCAAGATAAATGTGCGACGCTATTCGCTCATCGGCGATCCAGCTACGCGACTGGCTGCGCCACGCTACAAGGTAGACCTGGAGGTGCCCGATACTCTGCGGGCTCTGGATGAAATCAAAGTTCGGGGCCAGGTGCGCACTGCCGGGGGCGAGCTGGCCACTAATTACAAGGGACAGGCCTGGGTGCAGGCCTTCGATTCCTCGGTGGGTTCCAAGCTGCAAAATATGCCCTACATCCAGATGGGAGGGGCGCTATTTCGCGGTTTATTTCCAGTGCAGGATGGCCGTTTTGAAGCTGCTTTCCGGGTTCCCAAAGACATTACTTATCGGGGGTACAACGGCCGTGTTAGTGCTTATTTATGGAGTGCCGATCGGCCAGCGGCGTTCGGTTCGGTGGAGGGACTGGATCTGGCCGGCACGGCCGCGGGCGTGAAGCCCGATAAACAGGGCCCCCAGATCGATATTGCCTTTGCCGGAGTCGAGGATTTCAAAAGTGGTGGCTTTGTGCCCTCGCAGCCCCTACTGCGCGCTTCTATGCGGGACGAAAGTGGTATCAATATTACTGGTGAGACCGGGCACGAAATTACTCTTCACATTGGCGAGACTGTTTATAAGGTGACCGATTTTTATCACAGCACGGGGGGGCATTATAGCGAGGGGGTGCTTGAATACTCCCTGCCGGCTTTGGAACCGGGGAGACACATGCTTGCGCTGAAAGCCTGGGATAACTTTAATAATTCGGCCCGGGTAGAATTCGAAGTGCAGGTGGGAACCAAGGAGTTGCTGCTGCTGGGGGACGTGTTGTTTTATCCCAATCCGATGCCGGCGGAGGGGGGACATTTCACCTACAATTTGCTGACTTCTGCCCGTGCGGTTCAGATCCAGGTATTTTCATTAGGCGGGCGGCTGATCGACGAGTTGGAAGGTCCCGCTGAATTGGGCTACAACCAGGTGCCGTGGCAACCTGCAACGGCCCTGGCCAATGGCGTCTATTTGTATCGGGTGAAAATGCACGGCGAAGAGGGCCAGAGCGTCGAAGAGACGGCGGTATTTCAGGTGTTGAAATGAGTGCATTTTGCTCGAGAGGGGGTAGTGCTTGAAAAATTGATAAAGGGATTATGCGGCATTAGCCGTTTTGGGTGAGGATGTGCAGGGATATCAAAATTCATTTGTCGAGTCCGAGGAGGACCTGTCATGAAAAAGTTCCAAGCTCTTCTTCTGGCACTAGTTTGCGTCTGTCTCAGTTTCCAGCAGGCAAGAGCTACGCCGGAGAGTCAAGCAGCAGTACTGCTTCTCCTTATCGAACCCGGAGCGCGGGCCATTGCCATGGGCGAGTCCTATGTGGCCATTTCCGACGATGCAACCGCCAGCTACTTTAACCCGGCGGCGCTGGCGGGACAGACCAAGAAGTCGCTCAATTTCACCCACAGCAAGTGGCTCCCGGAACTGGCCGACGATATGTCCTATGAATTCCTGGCTTATGCGCAGCCGGTAGAGGGATGGGGTAATATTGGTCTCAATATCGCCTTGCTGAATTTTGGCGATCAGGTACAAACGGGCGAGAGCGGGCAGATCCTGGGGGATTTCAGCAGTTATGACGTGGCCATTTCGGCGGCATATGGCTCGGAAATCGCGGACAATATGTCGGCCGGCATCGGTCTGAAGTTTATTCGCAGCAGTTTGTCTCCCGAATTTGGCGCCGGGCAGGAGCGCGGCAAGGGCGTAGGTAACAGCTTTGCCACCGATCTGGGGCTGCTGTGGAAAATCTCACCGACCATGACCTTTGGGACGGCGTTGCGCAACCTGGGTCCCAAGATCGCTTATATCGACGCCAGCCAGGCGGATCCCCTGCCCCAGCACATTGTGGCGGGACTGGCCTATAAAGCGCTGGATACCGAGTTCAACGATCTGCTTTTTTCGGTCGATTTGTATAAACCCTTGATCGCCGATGGTACGTTTGCCAGTAACCTGGTCACGGCCTGGGCCGACGAATCGCTCGGGAACGAATTCAAGGAAATGGATCTACACGTTGGCGGCGAGTACAAATACGGTCTGTCGAGCCGGCAGGACGAGTCCTTTTTTGCCATGCGGGGCGGGTATTCGCTGGACCGCGACGGCGAGTTAAAAGTGTGGACCGTAGGTGTTGGCCTGAAATACAATATGTTCCAGGTGGATGTCGCCTACATAATTGGCGATGAAACGCCTGTAAACAACAATACGCGTTTTTCTCTGAATCTGATGTTCTGAGGTCTGGGAGGGGTGCCGGAGGAGATTATCCCGCCCCCCCGACGGCGTTCAACAGAAAAAGAGGAGGGCACGCTGTTTTTTATCCATCTGCCGCCCCGTGTACAACTTTAAATTGTTTATTTACTGCTTTATTTTTCTGCTCCTCCTGGGGGGAACCGACAGGGCTGTGGCCCTTCAGGAGTGGAATATTCTGGCTCTGAGGGTTGATTTTCCCCTGGAAGAACCAGACCAGTTAACGACTACTGGGACAGGGGCCTTTGATCTGCGCAGTTTTGCAAATGCCTCCCCCGACTATTTTTTCCCCTACGACACACCGCCCCACGATCGGCGCTATTTTGAAAACCACCTGGAGGCTCTGGCACGCTATTACCAGGTTGTATCCGACGGAAAAGTCGAGATTCGCTTCGAGGTTTTTCCGCGGGAATTAAACCAGGCCTATACTCTGCCGGAACCTGCCCTGGCCTATGGCAACGGCCGCACCCCCGAGGAAATCGGCAACAAGTGGGTGCAGTTGTTGCGCGCCGCAGTGGAACGGGCAGATGTCGACCCCGCGGGTCCCCGCTTCGCAGACTTCAATAGCTTCCTCGTATTTCACGCCGGAGTGGGTCACGAAACCGGCGAGTTGAACGATATTCGTTCGGTGTTCCTGGCTCCCGAGGATTTGGCAGCTTTTGCCGAGGAACCGCTTCTGGTCGACGAAGGGCAGTTCGAAATAAAGGACGGCTGGATTTTGCCGGCCGCGACCAGCCTGCGCGGGCAAGGGGGACTGAACGGGTTGATGGCCAAGTTCTTCGGTCACCAACTGGGCTTGCCGGGCCTGTCTAATTTTGACGATGGACTGCCGGCGGTGGGTGGTTGGAGCCTGATGGACGTTGGGGCAAATTCGCTGGGATTTGTCCTCGCCGATAGTCTGCAGCCAGTGGTCGGTTTCGCGCCTGCACATCCCATGGCTTGGAGCAAGGCGCGCCTGGGATGGATAGAACCGCTCGAAGTCTGGCGGGATACCACCGTGGCGCTGGTGGCTACGGACCGCAGCGCTGATTTGCCCAAAGCCGTGCGCATACCCATCCGCAAGGGTGAATATTTTCTGCTGGAGAACCGGCAGCAACGCGGTAGTGCTGGCGCCCCCACTGGGGTGGAGAGCAGGTATCTAAATTCCGATATCGTCTGGATCGATAGGGCGCAGATCGAGTTTTCCCGCAGCGATGGGGCGGGGGTGTGGTTGGGCGTCGAGGAATACGATGCCTTTATTCCGGGTTCGGGGATTTTGGTCTGGCACGTGGACGAAAACCGGATGCGGAATAGGACTGCGGCAAGTGCTATCAATGACGATCCGGTGCGGCCGGGTATCGTTCTGGAGGAGGCGGATGGCTATCGCGATATCGGCAATCCGGTCTTCGAGCGCCTGGCGCAGATCGAGGGGGGGGCGGAGGATCTGTACTACGTTGGCGGCCAGACGAGCTTTGGGGCGGTGACCCGTCCTGACAGCAAGAGCAATGCGGGCAATGCTACCGGCATCCACCTGGAAGTTCTTTCGGAGCCGGGGGATACGATGCGGGTGGAGATCCGCTTTGCAGGGCAAGCGCCTGGCTGGCCGCAACGCGTGGATGGGGCCAGCTTGCTGCAAGGAGCAGATGTGGACGGCGATGGCAGCGTGGATCTGCTGCTACAGGGCAGCGATGGAGTCCGCATAGCTGAAGCTACCCAGGGCTTGCTGGCCTGGCAGGTAGGCGGGGCGCGTTTTCTGGCCAGTGGCGACGCCAATGGAGATGGCCGATCCGAGCTTTTTGTAGCGCTGGAGCAAGAAGTAGAAGCCTGGGAGATGGGCGAAGCGGAGCCGTTGTGGCGCCGCGAATTGGCTGCAGCGCCCACCCAGGCTCTATACAGCGATGAGCTCGGGCTCTATCCGGGGCGTCCGGTCCTGGCTCTGGGTGGAACTGATCTGGTACTGCTGGATGCGCGTAGCGGGGAGATCATTCAGCAGGAGAACGAAGCGGTCGCCAACCTGGTTGTTGGAGATCGAGACGGCGATGGAGCAATGGAACTGGTAGCTGCTACAGCATCCGGGGTGTGGCAGTTGCAGCGCGCTGGCCTGGAAGAATGGCCAACGACTCTTTCCGGCCCTTTTCTGTCGCTGGCCAGCGGTGATCTGGAAGGCGACGGACGGGCGGAGTTTGTGGTGACTGAAAAGGCGGGAGAGATCGAGGTGTTGAAGGCGCAGGATGACGGATTTAAGAAGGCGCTGGCCGACTCGATCCAGGCACCGGTCCTGGGGGATGTGGACGGCGATGGTTTTGTGGAAATTGTCCTGGCCGGTACCAGCCAGGTCCACGTGCTGCGGCAAAATGGCATTCGCCAGACAGATTTCCCCGCTCGCCTGGCTCGCAGTGAGGCCCTCGGTCGCCTGCAGGTGCCTCCGGTGCTGCTCGATCTGGATGGGAATGGCGACCAGGAAATTTTTCTCGGAACTCGCAAGGGGATTTACGGCTTGGGAAAAGAGGGCACGGTGCTTCCCGGGTTCCCGCTCTTGACCGCTGACGCAGTGGATTTTTCTCCCCTGGGGGCGGACCTGGATGGCGATGGTTTGCTGGAACTTGCGGCGGTGGCTGCTGAAGCGCTCTACCTGTGGGAGCCGCAGGATTTTTCACCGCCCTATGAGGGCCGCCTAGCAGGTTGGGGGCAGAACGGCTACAGCGCTGCCCGCAGCTATGCTCACCCCGGATCGAGGAGCGCGCCGGGGCCGCAGCCCGGTAGCGAGCTCTTGCCTCCCGATAGGGCCTATTGCTACCCAAATCCGGTGGCGGATGGGGAACGGGTTTACCTGCGTTTTTTTCTGAATGAGCCAGCCCGGATCCAGCTGGAAGTTTTCGATGCCATTGGCGAGCGGATCCAGCGGATCGATTGGGAACAGGAGTTGGCGACGCCAGCGGAAAACGAAATGGGCTGGTCTACCCGCGGCTATGCTAGCGGTCTCTATGTTTGTCGGCTGCAGGCCCGGACCGCGGATGGCCGCGAAGCCCTTGCGTTTGTGCGCATGGCGGTGAGCCGATGAAGGTCATTTCAGCGGCCGTTTATGCCCTCCTGCTCCTGGCCGTGGCAGCGTCTTCCCAGAACCATCCGGAACTGGACTGGCAGGTGCTGGAAACGGAGCACTTTCGCATCCTCTACCATCAAGGTTTGGAAGAGGTCGGACGGCAGGCGGCGGCAATTGCCGAGGCTGCCTACGGACCGGTGACGCAGCTATATGGCTACGAACCGGGAGAGCGGGTGCGGATCGTTCTCAAAGACTATGATGACTATGCCAACGGCGCGGCCTATTTTTATCACGATACTATCGAAATCTGGACCACCTCTCTGGACCACGACTTCGATATGCGCGGCACGTCGGACTGGCTGCGCAACGTAATCACCCACGAATTCGTGCACATTATTTCTCTGGGGGCCGCGCGCAAAGCACCGCAGCGAATCCCCGCTCTCTATCTGCAGCACTTCGGCTACCAGCGCGAAGAGAACCGTCCGGATGTATTGACTGGCTATCCGGATGTGCTGGCCTCTTATCCGGTGATGGCTACGGTTGTGCCGATGTGGTTTGCCGAAGGGGTGGCCCAGTACCAGGTCCAGGGTGCGCGCCATGATCGCTGGGATTCCCATCGCGATATGATACTGCGCACAGCGGTATTAAACGATGCCTTGCTCTCCTTTGATGAGATGGGTGTATTCGGCAAAAAAGGGTATGGCAACGAGTACGTTTACGACCACGGCTACGGCCTGGTGCGCTATATTGCCCGCACCTATGGCGACGAGAAATTGGCTCAGATCTGCCGGGCTGCTTCAAGGTGGCCGGGTTTGTCGATCGACGGGGCAATAAAAGAGGTGCTGGGAGTAGCGGCTGCAGACCTGCACCGCAACTGGGCGGCTCTCATGCGGCAAAATTACCAGCAGCAGCTCGAAGATCTGGGGCCGCTAGAGCAGGGCGAAGTTGTAGCTGATCTGGGCTTTTCGAGTATCAGACCGGCCCTTTCTCCCGATGGGCGTTACCTGGCCTACCTGGGCACCAGGACGAGGCACTACGGTCCTCATTTGCTGGTGCTGCGGGAGTTGGAGAGCGGTGAAGAGGAAGTCCTGGACGGCGGTCTGTCCTCTTCTCTGAGCTGGTCTCCCGACAGTCGCCGCTTGCTCTATATAAAAAAGGGCAAAGCGGATAAGTACGGTTCGCGGCAGGCGGATATCTACGAGTACAATCTGGATGGACCAGAATCCGGATTGACTACTAAGCTACTCTGGACCCTTCCGGCCGTGGTCGGGGGGTTTGCGCCAGAAGGAGCAAAAGTTCGCCGCCTGAGCCATGGTCTGCGCGCCTTCTATCCGGCCTATGCACCAGATGGTCGGCATATCGCCTTTGTCCATAATCAGGGTACCAGGAACAATCTCGGGATCGTCAACGCAGACGGAAAGGGAGTGCGCTATCTGACAGATTTTGCCGCCGGGACACAGCTTTACACACCGCAGTGGTCGCCGGATGGGAGCCATTTAGCATTTTCCATAAGCCGCCAGGGGCAGCGCGATATCGCCCTCTTGCAGATGACTCAGGATGCAGAGCACCAGGGGCCATCCGCTTCCCAGGCAGAGCTGGAAATTCTCGTGGCCACCGAGGGGACGGACCGGGACCCGTGCTGGAGTGACGACGGCAAAACAGTCATTTTTTCCTCCGATATCAGCGGTATTTTCAACCTCTATGCCCTTGAAATCGAGACCGGGCAATTCAGTCGACTAACCAATCTGATCGGCGGTGGCATGAGTCCTGCCTCCGGTTCGGCGGGACAGATCGCCTTTGCCGCGTATGGTCGCAAGGGTTATGAAATCCGCCAGGTGGATCGGCAAGGTGTGCCGATCGAAATGCCACTGCGCTCTGCCGGGGAGCGGCTCGCTCTCCATGCCGCTAGCCCGCTCTTTTCCGGCCCCCAGCCGCAAGTGCAGCCCTATGGAATTGATTTTCTCAAAACTTCCTTGCTGCCCCGTCTAGTCCGGGATGAAGGTCGTTTCAAAGGGGGCCTCTACCTCAGCTCGGGAGATGTGCTGAACCGGCAGAATATATTTGCCGGGGCGGCCCTGGCGCCGCAAAATAAAGATCGCGATCTATTCTTAATCTACGAGAACCGCAATTGGCGACCGACTCTTTTCCTGGAGTTTTTTCACCAGCGCCGCAATGCCGCCCGGGGGGATAGTTCGGAGGCCCGGGACTTGATTGTCACCGGAATGAATTTTGTCCTGAACCAGGTGAATATCGGCGTGCGGAGCAAGCTGGGAAAAAAAAGCGAACTAACTCTATCGGCGACCTATGACCGCTACGATGCTGGTATTTCCAGTCGCTATTTTGATGCGCTGAATATCCGCTGGGTCCAGCAAAAACCTTTTGGCTATACTTATTTGAATGGTTTCGACCTGGGCCTGACCTACCGCTTTGAGGCGGTGGCAAGGCGGCGCGACCGGGATATCAATCCGCGCGGCCGCAAGATTTATTTCCGCTATGATCGCATGTTCAATAAGTTCATAGAAGGATTCGACGAACAAAATTCCTCCTTTCTGCAGGAGGAATATCTCGATTTGAATTACAACCAATTCACTCTGGACTGGCGTGAATATATCGGACTCTTCGGCAATACTACCTTGGGATTGCGTTTCTACGGCGGCTTGATCGACAGCGAGAAAGTGGACGACAAGGAGGTGGTCAACGACTTTTTCGACTACCACATCGGCGGTCTTCAGTACATGAAAGGTTATACGTTCTACAGCCTGGAAGGTCGCCATGCCGCCATGGGGCAGGCGAGCTTGCGCTTTCCGCTATGGGCGGATATGCGCCAGCGGATTGCACATCTGTATTTTGACAAGGTCTACGGGGCTGTATACGGGGATTTGGGCAAGGCCTGGGACGGCAAATGGGATGAAAAGGATCCAATTTATGGCCGCAAGGGTCCCCTGCGCGATCTGGGGGGACAACTGCGCTTCGATTTGATTTCCTATTATACTATGCCGACCCGCGTACAGCTGGATCTCGCCTACGGCCTAGACGAGATAGGGGACAAAAGTCCCTGGAAGTTTTATCTTACGGTGTTGTTTGGTTATTTGTAGCTGAAAAAAAGGAAGGTGTGGAATGTACAGAATGGGTGTAATCGCAGCAGCCGTCTTTTTGCTGGTGGGCCAGGCTGGGGCTGGAGAGTTGCCCAGCATGTTCGGTGATCGGGGCAAGGCGCTGGACACCTGGCCGGTCCTGGGAACCCGTCTGCAGCAGGTTGAGGATGCACCTGCTGCGGGGCCGGCGACTCAGGAAAGTTCCGGCAAATCGACAGGGAAAGCCGTGCTTTTGTCGGCTCTGGTGCCCGGGGCGGGCGAGTTTTATTTGGGTGCCTGGAAACGCGGCGCTCTGTTTTTTGGAGTCGAGGCCCTGGCCTGGGGTTTGTATTTTAGCTGGAATGGCAAGGGGCATGATATCGAGGACGAATTTCGCGCCACCGCGGACCAGGAGTGGGATCCGCATGCCTACCTGGCCTGGCTCGATTCGGGAAACTCGCGCTTTTCTTCCACGCACCACGATTTGCCCTGCAAAGATTTCATTGAGATATACAAAGAAACGGGGGGGTTCGGAGATTGTGCGGACAGCGAAGTGCAGCAATATTACGAAGTCATAGGGAAATATAATCAATTCGTGTCTGGTTGGTCGGATCTGCGCGACCTGATTGGCAATACAGTACAGCCCAGTCAGGTGGATTCGGTGGAATTCGAGGAAACGGGCAAGCCGCGTTTTTTAAGTGAGTTCAGGGATGCGTACGAAGAGCGTCGTCACGACAGCAACAAATTTCTCAAGCGGGCTGGCAATTTGACCGGGCTGATTATGATCAATCACGTGTTCAGCCTCATTGATGCATCGCGCCTGGCTCGGGCTCGCGCCCAGGGGGTGGAGGAAGCCCGACTGGAGCGCAGAACCCGTTTTATGTTCGCCATGCGGTCGGGAAGCCGCGGGCAGGTGCCCATGCTGCTGGCTTATAAACCCTTCTAGATTTGCCATGCTTAGAATCCTGCTTTGCGCGGCGCTCTGCATCCTCCTGGCGAGTCCGGCCAG
>CAXFTV010000707.1:0-3436 GCA_964005845.1 uncultured bacterium | reverse complement strand
CGTTGCGCCAGGTATAAACCTGAGAATCGTCGCCGCTGCCCAGCGGCCCCACCTCGTGCAGGGCGCGGCGTTCGGGCCGGGTCCAGAAAAGGCCATCGCGGCTGAAGGCGATCTGGGTATCGGCGTGGTCGGTCGCCTGGTGGTAAATCGGAATGAGCATGGCGTGCAGATCGGTGCGCCCCGGGTAGGGAAAATAATTGGCGCCGTAAAATGATATATCCAGATCGTCCTGGGCATCCGGGCTCAGAATCAGTTTGGGCGCCGGCCAGCGGCAAAAATCGCGGGTGCAGGCAAAACCGATGGTGCGGCGCTGTGTCTCTTCCTCGAGCCGGGCACTGCCGATTCCCGGCATGATTTCGGCCGCATTGCCCATGATTTGCAGGTAGGCGATGTACTGGCCCTTATCGGCATCGTAGCGAGCCGAAATACCGCCGTTTACCGGACGCTCACCCAGCGCTTCCTCTAAGGGACTCCAGTCCAGGCCATCGGCTGAGATCCAGCCCAGCGTGCGCCCCCAAATTTCCACCCGCGGCCCCCTGTAGGCATCCCCCTCGTACCCCTGTGCGGCGTAGCGCCGCATGCCTTCTTTGCCATCGAGGCGCTCGCAGCTTTCCGGATCGTACCAGGCCATATCCCCACCCATGGCTTTAAAACGCTCTGCGCATGGGGCATGGGGGTCGAGAAAGACCCCTGTTGCCCCCTTGATGCCATTGGCCAGTATATTGTTTTGGGTCGAGCCATTGAATACGGCCTGACCTAATAGAGGACGCTCCCAGGCATATCCATCGACACTGGTTGCATAGCAGGTACCTTCGACGCGGGAACACTGGTAGATCATGTGCTGCAGGCCATCTTTCTCCCAGATGAACAAGGGACTGATACTGCTGCCCCGCTCCCACTCGGCAGTGGCTTCCAGCAGCACTTCCGAGCGGCGCGCCTGTTCTACCTTGATGGCTACCCCTATGGGACCGTCGTATAGTTCGTACATCCCCTGCCGATTTACGCCGCGGTTGCCCGGATATATTTCGGTCAGATCCACGAGCGGATTCCACGCCCCCTTGTTGCGGCGAATCCGGGGCCGGCGCTTCTGGGGCTTTGCAAAGGCCGAAGGAGCTTTCTTCTCGGGATTGGGCAAAACGTTCATCGCGGAAAAACCTTTCATTTAGTTGGAATTACCAGCCAACTTCCCATCGGTGCCTTGCTGTCCTGCTTGCCGCACTACCCCACTAAAAAACCGGCGTCTCGCTATAGCTCCCCCAGACTTCCCGCAGCGCCTCGACGATTTCGCCCATGGTCGCCCCCGCCTGGACTAGGTCGATGGTAACCGGCATCAGATTGGCCCCTTCGTCGCGGGCCCTTGCCTGCAACTTTACCAGCAATTTCTGCAGTTGTGTATCGTCGCGCTGCTGGCGCACCTGCTGCAAGCGCGCCAGTTGCCTTTCCACCACCCGGTGGTCATAGGCATGGGTTTCGATATCGACCTCCTCTTCTTGCTCGATGAAGCGATTGACCCCGATTACCGCCTTCTCACCAGCCTGCTTGCGCAATGCTACCTCGTAGCTGAAGTCGGCAATCTGGCGCTGGAACCAGCCCTCTTCGATCCGTTTGATGGTGCCGCCTCCGGCGTCGATCTCGGCCAGCAGGGCGAAGACCTTTTTCTCGAAGTCGGTGGTCAGGCTCTCCACGTAATAAGAACCACCAAGGGGATCGATTACATTGGCGACGTTGGTCTCCTCGGCGATGATTTGCTGAGTGCGCAGGGCAATCTTCATCGCCTCTTCGGTCGGGATGGTGAACGCTTCGTCCATGCCATTGGTGTGCAGACTCTGGGCCCCGCCCAACACTGCCGCCAGAGCTTGTAGCCCGGTTCGTACGGCATTGATTTTGTACTGTGGCTTGGTCAGGGATGCAGCTGCAGTCTGGCAGTGGAAGCGGAGCCGCATGGAGGCGGGATCACGGGCGCCGAAGCGATCTTTCATGATCTTCGCCCAGCACCGGCGCAGAGCGCGAAACTTGGCGATCTCCTCAAAGAAATCGGATTGCGAGACAAAATAAAAGGACAGCCGTGAAGCGAACTCGTCTACCCCCAGACCAGTGCGCAACACCTCTTCGACGTAGGTAATGCCGTTGGCCAGAGTAAATGCTGCCTCCTGTAGCGGCGAGGCGCCGGCCTCGGAGATATGGTAACCCGAAATATTTACCGGATTATAGCGCCTCATATGTCCGGCGCAGTAGGTGATGCAATCGCGCACCAGCCGCACCGAGGGTCCGATTGGATAGATCCACTCCTTTTGCGCGATGTACTCCTTGAGAATATCCGCCTGGATGGTGCCGGCCAATTTGTCGAGGTCGCACCCGCGCTTGGCGGCCAGACTAACGTACATCGCCAGCAGAATCCACGCCGTTGGATTTATCGTCATGGATACCGAAATATTCTCCAGCTCAATACCCTCGAACAAAGCCTCCATATCTGCGAGGGTATCGATGGCGACGCCCTCGCGACCGACCTCCCCCTCGCTCATTGGATGATCCGAGTCGTAACCCATCAGGGTCGGCATATCGAAGTCCACTGACAATCCGGTCTGGCCGTTTTTTATTAGATATTTAAAGCGCTGGTTGGTATCCTCGCCGGTGCCAAAACCGGCGATCTGGCGCATCGTCCAGGTGCGCCCCCGGTACATCGTTGGATAGGGACCGCGGGTAAAGGGGTACTGCCCGGGCAGCCCGATGTCTTCGAGCGGCGTAGGCTCGACATCGAGGGCGGTATAAACCCGCTTTACCGGGGTTTCGCCATAGGTTTTGAACTGTTCCTGGCGCTCGGGCTGACGTTTGATAAAAGCCTCGACCTCGTTGGCTTCCCATGCTTTTAGCTGCTCCTCCAGCTCTTCGAGCCGATCGCGATCCGGACCTCCTGCCCTCATCGGCGGATCTCCTTCCACAAGTTGTCGATTAGTTTTTTGGCCGCCTGATGCGGGTGCATCTCCCGCGCCATCAGGCCTTCCACCAGATCTTTAACGCAGTCCTGGCGCTGCTGTTGAAATTGCCCGCGCAGAAGCTCTTCCGCCGCTTGCAGGAGTCGCTGTTCGGCAATTTGCTGCTGGCGCCGACACAGCTCGCCACTCTTTTTTAAAAAGCCCAGGTGGGCATCTATTTTCTCCAGCAGTTGATCCACCCCTGCACCGCTGGCGGCACTGGTAGCAACGACCGGCTGTTGCCAGCTTGTCGGCGCGATGCTCATCCGCAGCATATTTTTCAAATCGGCGATGGTCCGGTTGCTATCGGCCCGATCACATTTGCTGACCACGTGCACATCGGCAATTTCTAAAACTCCGGCCTTGATGGCCTGGATATCGTCGCCCAGGCCCGGCGCCGAAACCACCACGGTGGTATGTGCTGCCCGCACCACGTCAATCTCGTCCTGGCCGACGCCGACGGT
>CAXFTV010000706.1:0-2303 GCA_964005845.1 uncultured bacterium | reverse complement strand
CGTCGACGCAGGCGCCGCGGGCGACGTTGATTAGCAAGGCACTGGATTTCATTGTTGCGAGCGCTGCGCGATCGATGAGACCCTGGGTCTCGGGGGTGAGCGGGCAGTTGAGCACTACCACATCGGCCTGCGCCAGCAAGTCGGGGAGCTGGTCGGCGGCCAGTACCTCGTCGGCCGGTCCCTCGTAATTTGAGGTGTCGCGCTTGGTCGCTATGACCCGCATTTCAAAGGCCTTGCCCAGACGGGCAACGCGCGAGCCGATGTGGCCCATGCCGACGATGCCCAGGGTTTTTCCGGCCAGCTCATCTTCGCGCGCCGGGATGTCCGAGATCATCTGGCGCCAGACTTTTTGCCGCTGGCGGTCGCGTCCCAGATGAAGATGGCGGAAAAGCGCCAGTATCAGGGCAAAGGTGTGATCGGAGACGGCGTTGCGGTTGACGCCGCGGGCGCTGGCCAGGCGGATGTTGCGCCGGCGCAACTCGTCGAGCGGAAACTGGTCGTAGCCGGCGCCGATAGATTGGATGAACAAGAGCCTGGACGATGCCTCCAGCAAGGTATTCTCCCACATGCCGGAAATGACCAGGATATCGGCTGTGGGGAGTTCTTTCATGGTTTCCTCCAGGCTCCAGGTCTGCACGTGGTCGATGCCGGTGTTGCGCCGGGCAAAGCTCGTCTCCATCTGATAGGCGGCGTGGGCAAAGCAGATGTTCAGATCGGCAGTAGAGGGGAAGAGCTTGGATGGCGAGGTCATGGTAGTCTCCTGTTGAAAGGATAATTAGCACTGCATAAAATAGGACAAAAACTTTCTCTCAGGTGGTAGATAAAGTATATTCGGCGCGGCAAAGATGGCAACCTGGATAAGCAGCTGAGCCAAAAATTCTGCGCGGCGCTGAGCAGCGGGTATTTTAAGAGGGCTGTTCAGGGATTTTTTTGTGAGGTGCACAGACGACTAGTAAAGGACGGCGATAATGAAGCAGAAACGGACCATATATTTCAACGATACCCGCCATTTTTTCCTCTATACACTGGAGCCTCCTCTGGCCATGGAGGATATCTGGCGTCCTGTCGATGAAGCCGCCGGCACCTGTGTGGACACCTTTGTCTACAGCGTCGAAGGTGGTGGTGGTCTGTTCTACCCCTCGAAAGTAGGCCGTCGCTTCGGCGGTATAGACGACGGCAAGCGCGGTTCCTATGCCTGGCGCGCCTGGAAGAGCCTGCAGGATCTGGATGAGCGTGGGCTGGACATTCTGGAGGTGTTGATCCGGCGAGCACACGCACGTGGGATGGATTTTTTTGCCAGCCTGCGCATGGCCACTTACTATGGCATGGACCCTGCTCTGCTGGTGGCCAACGGTGGCAAGGGACTGGGTGCTGCCGAGGTGCGGGATTATCAGTTTGAAATTTTGCGCGAGTTGGCGACATCTTATGACACCCAGGGTGTGGAACTGGATCTGGCCGCCCCCGGCGGCACCGCCTGGTTTTTCCCGCAGGGGGAAGGCGAGGTCTATGCGCCGGTGATGACCAGCTACCTGGGAGAAATAGCTGCGATGGTGCGCGGGCGTCCGGGCGCGCCGGGGGTGGTTGGGGTGCGGGTCTATCCGACCGAAGAGATGTGTCTGCGACATGGACTCGATGTGCGGGCGTGGTTTGCGGCCGGGGTAGTGGACTGGGTAATGCCGATGGTCTATCCCTACTTTGTGCTCGATGGCGACATGCCCATCGAATGGCTCACCGCGGCGGCGGCGGCGGCCGGCGTTTCGGTGTACGGGCGCTTGCAGCCCTGGATTCGGGACGAAAGTACCGGCGCGCCGCAGCGCATTCACGCCGATACCGAGACGCTGCGCGGCGCCGCGTGCAATTTTCTGGCCAAGGGAGCCGACGGACTTTATGCCCATTCCATGAGCTGGCCGCTGGGAGATAAGGAGCGCAGTATCCTCTCCGAGTTAGGTGATGGCGAGCGCATGCTGCAGGGCGATAAGCGCTATGTGCTGCGGCGTCGCCACGAGGAGGTGGCAGCGCTGGGCTACGATGCGCTGCTGCCCTTTGAAATTCCGGCGCCGGATCCACAAAAGCGCTATCCGGTGCCATTTTATATTGCCGACGATATCGAAAAAGCTGGTGAACGGATTCGTCGGATAACGCTTAAGCTCGGCATTTGCTACACGGCGGCGGCGGATCGTTATACCCTGTTGCTCAACGGGGTTTCACTGAATGCGGAAGTCTGTCTTAAAAAGCCGCGGGATCCACTCTACCCGTACGAGGGGTTGGAACTGGAGTTGCACCTTGAAAGTGCGTGTCTGCAT
>CAXFTV010000705.1:0-2075 GCA_964005845.1 uncultured bacterium | reverse complement strand
TTTCCTCGTCTATTTCCACCTGGATCGTCTGGTAGCGAGTGCCAAAAATCCCCTGAATCGGACGCTGGATGGATCCATCGCTACCGACGCCGATAGTGTATACCCGAATTCCTATGGCGGCAGCTACATCTGCAGCTGTCAGTGGATCGATTTCTCCTTTGTTATTTACTCCGTCGGTCAGCAGGATAACAACTTTGCTCTCAGCTGCCGAATCGCGCAGGCGATTACAGGCATTGATTAGGGCCATGCCAATGGCGGTGCCATCCCAGGACTCCTGGGCGATTTCTATTCCCGCAAGGGATTCCTGCAACAGCCCATAGTCCAGTGTAAGTGGGCACTGGGTAAAACTCTCACCGGCAAAAACCACCATACCCAGACGATCGCTTTCCCTGCCCTGGATAAAATCGGCTATGACCTCTTTGGCTACCTGCAGACGATTTTTTTTGCCCTCGTCGAGATCTTTCAGTTCCATGCTGCTAGAAACATCAAGGGTCAGCATGATATCGATCCCATCGGCGGCAGTACGCCTGGTTTCCCGCCCGGCTTGGGGGCGGGCCATGGCCAGGATCAAGCAGCCCAACCCAATTAATTTGAAGGCGATGAGGCAATGTCTCAGATGAATCCACAGGGTGGGGCCGACCTGCCGAAAAACGCGCAGGTCCGAAAAGCGGATACTGCCCTTTCCACGCCGATTCTCGCTCAGGTATCTGTACAGCAATAGCGGCAGAAATAATAGCAGCAGCAACCATTCGGGCGCCTCGAATCGGACCAGATCCATGGGCTATCAAGCGGCGGACAGGGCAGCGGGGGACTCCAGATCTTCCTGGCCCGCCGTGGTGGCATCCAATGCCCGGACGATGGCCATTCCAGTTTGGGGAGCGCGCCGGGCGTTTTCCGGGTCGGGAGCAAAACGAGCGAATTTAACCAAATCGGCGGCAGCCAGAAAGCTACCAATCTCGCGGGCAATGCCGCCTTCGATAGCGTTCATCTTCAAGGCCATGGAAATTTCCGTAGTCGTTTGCTCCATGGCATCAATGCGCAAATTTTCTTCTAGATGGCGTCGCAGGTTGTCGGAAAGCAGGGTATAATAGGTCTTGTAATCCCCACGTTCGATGAGTCCCATTGCGGCAATGCGCGCAAATTCTGCCAAATAGTCGATGGGTTCGGGTGGAATTGCGCTTTCCGGTGCTATCTTTCTTCTCTCCAGGAACCACAATATGGCAAAAATCAGGCCGACCAAAACCAGCGCTGCAAGCATAACCGCCAGCCACAAGGGCACCCCTCCCGGGATCTCTACTGGCGCTTCGATATCCCGCCAGTTTTCTTCCCCCTCGCTGCGCACGCTGAGAACCTCTATTGCGAGCGGAGCGGTAGTTCGCACCAGCGTATCGCCGGAAGCTTGAATGAAACGGAGGGGCAGGGCCGGAATTTCCCGCGTTCCCAACGCATAGAGCCTCAGTTCGTAGTGCAGCTTTGTCTCTACAACACCATCTGCGAGGCGGGCTTCGCTGCTGGCCACTTCCCGCACCGCAGCGTCCTGCAAAAGTTTTGCCAGAGAAGGCAAAGCCGGCTTCTCGTCTGGGCGATGGCGAATAAGCAGGTTCAACTGGATGGGGTCACCCAGAGTTGCCCGGGTGGTATCGACGGCAATTTCCACCGTTGGCAAGAGCGCGGCCAATGGCGCGCTACCAGCCAACCACAAACCTCCCAGCAGCCAAAAAAACCTCGCCCCTAACATGGTTTAATCCGCGCTCTTTGGCACCCGGGAAACATCGTCGAGTTTCAAGTTGAGTTTCCCCAGGGTCTTTCCTTCGACCAAATACACGGAGGGCACCCCGATGCGGGTCATGTGGATCAGCTCGCCTTTTTCACGCCCCAGCCGTACCTCGAGGGGCTCCTCATCCCCGGCCTGCACAATCAGGCGCAACTGCGGCTCCTCCAACCCGAAGGGGATCAGGTCCTCGACCCCGTCGCCGACGAATTCTTTGACCTCCACTGCTTGCAAATCACCCAGCAGGCTGATGAGTTTCCAGGATTTGGCCTCGCGCCCTTGGGGCTCGAGAATTGACCATGTT
>CAXFTV010000704.1:0-9322 GCA_964005845.1 uncultured bacterium | reverse complement strand
TGCGGCCGACGATCCCCTCGTCGACCTCAAACTGATTGCCTACGAAGTGCACGAGATTGCCGCCGCCGTACGCGGCCGCGCCACCGTCGAAGTAGACGGCCGCTGCGGTCTCAAGGACGTGGCTGCGCTCTACTCCATTTTCGAATCGGAGCGCGCCGGCCGCGCGGTGAAGCTCAGCGAGGTCGAAACGCGACAGGTATACGCCTATCAGGAGGAAATCGACGCAGCGCTGGGCATTGCCTGAAAGGTGTGGATCCAGCAGCCGACAGCGCCCTCCAGTCCCGACCCCCATTCACTCTCAGGTTTTCTTTCCGAGCACCGTGCGCACCACGACTTTGGGGTCCCACGGCGAGCCCCCCGGATAATAGGGCGGCACTGCGCCCCGGCACCCCTCCAGCGCCGCAGCGCAGTGCAGCAGGGCCAGGGCCAGAATATTGTCGGAACTGGCGGCGCCGGCCGCAGCCGGGTCGGCGGCCAGCATCCCCTCGCGCTCGCACTCGCCGACCAGGGAATGTCCCAGATTCACAGCCGCATCGAGGTAGGCCGACTCCCCCGTGGCCGCGTGCAGATCCAGCAGCGCCAGAAGCGCCGCACTACCCTCCGGGGCCGGCTCTCCCGGCGCCGGCGTCGGCACGGCGGTGCCGCTTCGCGTCCACCCCATGGCAGTGGCCAGCGCCGCCGTCATGGCCAACAGATCGTCGGCCTGTGTCAGCCGGTAGGCCCGCGCAAAGGTCAGCAGCGCGCTGCCCTGCGCCTTTAGCGGCACCAGCTTGCTCGGCGGACAGTAACCGCGCTCCTGGGCATCGCCCGGACCGAGCCGGCGGCCATCGTAGAAGACGGGATAGAAGCAGCCCCGCGCCCCATCCCAGCTGTACTGCATCAACGCCCGCAGGTCCTTCAGGGTCAAATCCAGGAACTCACGCCCTCGTTCATCGCCGAGCTGCTCGTACAGGTTCAGGAAGGTAATTGCCGCGCGCTGACCGCGCGTCTGCAGCGTCCCCGTCGTCAGCACCGTCGCCTCGTTGACCTCGGCGCAGTCGCCCAGGGGCGGCTCGAAGGACGCCCGCACCCGGCAGGGCTCGCGGTGATTGAACTGGTAGCCCCCCAGACCGGTCTGCGGATGGCGGATCTGATCGTAGCGGGACAGCAGGTTTTTTGCCCAGCCGAGGGCGCGCTCCTCGCCGTGGAGACGGAACAGCTCCGCCCCCGCGTAGATCAGATCGCTGCCGGTGTTGATGAAGGACAGCGCTGTGTTTTCTACGATCGGCAAGGCCCCCCCGGCGAACGCGGCCTCTTCCCAAACCCGCGTTCGCTCCCACGCGCCGTAGTCGCCGTGACGGTTGAACAGCAAGGTCGTCCAGTCCCAGATGTGGCGTTGCCAGAAGGCTTCGACGAAGCGGCGCGTGCGCTCTGGATCGACGCGGTACAGGTAGTCGTAATAGGGATACACGCACTTCAGTTCGTGGTTGCCCGCCAGCGGGGTTTGGCCATTCAGATCGTAGGTGGAATGCCCGCCCCAGTAGAATAGACCGCCCTCGTCGGCGAGGACCTCGGTGGCGCATTCGACCCAGACCCGGGCCCGCTGCCCAAAGTGCTCCTGGCCCAATGCGGCAAGTCCGTCCAGGACGCGCAGGTAGTGCTGCTGGCGCGCCAAATTAGTCAGGGTGCGTCCTTCCCAGCGCTCGGGTTCCCCCGTCGCCAGATCGACGTGATCGGCCAGCAGCGGCGTGGCACGGCCGCTGTAGCGGTCGGCGCAGCGCTCGAGTACGGCAGCGGCGTGGCGGGCGACCACAGCGCTCAATTCTCCAGTGCGTATCGTCATGGTGCGCTCCTTTTCTCTGGCGGTAGAATGGATAATGGGCAAATATTGAGCTGCAATGGCGATAGCCACAGACAGCATTCCACCTGTACAGTATATTATTCCATCGGCAATTTACAAAACTTTATACTAACGACAACTCGCGCCGTGATGCATACCGCAAGAAGCGCCCTGCGATCTGCCCTGAAAGCGGCAAATTCCACTCTGGTCAGGGTGCGGACAAAGCAGCGGCTTGCGACCCTGAAAAGCGGTCCAGCCCGGAATTCGCTGCAATTCCCTTGCTGGCGGCGGGCAGGGCGGCTGCCCGCCTATTCCAGCGGCGATGCACCCGTGGACATGGCGCCTTAAAGCCCGCATTTTTTCATCGATCCCAACGCGCCGGCTCGACGATTCGCAGTCACTCCGGCAAAACACACCCTCAACAGGCCGATTTGAAGGAGATCCCCATGCCAGACCATAGCGCCCCACCCGTACCGATGAGCGCAGAACAGAAATTTTTCTTCGACCTGCACGGCTGGATCTTGTTGCCCGCGGTGCTGTCCGACGACGAAATCGAGGCGATGAAATCCGAGGTCTACGCCGGCGCCGGCCAGAGCTACCAGGGCGCCTTGCAGGAACTGCTGGATCACCCGGCCATCGTCGGCATTCTCACCGAGATCCTGGCCGAAGAGCCCTTTCTCGCGGACGCATACCACAGCTTCCGCTGCGAGGGCTCCTTCACCACCGTGCGGCCAGCCGGCTGGGAAAGCCCGGAGGGCACCCGGATGCCCCATGTCGTGCGCCCCCCGCAGCAGGCTAATGCCATGCGCTATCAGGTGGCCGGCAACAAAATCTTTGCCGGCCTTACGCGCGTGGCCTGGGAACTCGAAGAGGTCAAAACCGGACAGGGCGGCACCACCTTCCTGAGCGGCTCGCACAAAGCCCATTTCAACTACGGCGGCCCGGATCCGTACCGCCCCAATATAAGCGAGTCCGCCTGGGAAGAGAGCCTTCACGCCGCCATGGAACAGTACAGCTGCCCGCCCGGCTCGGCGGTTGTCTTCACCGAAAGCCTGATCCACGCGGCCAACGATTGGACCAATCCGGACAATCCGCGCTGCGCCGTCTTCAACTGCTATAACTCTCTATGGGCCCAGTGGCACCGCCTCAACCTGGCGCACGAGATCATCGAAGCCATGCCGCCCAAACGCCGCTCGCTCTTCCGCGGCACCTGGCAGATAGGCGGCGAAAACCACGCCTATTCGCGCGACAATCGGGCGGTTTAATGGCGAAAATCATCGTCCTTTTCAGCGCCCTGACGGTCCTCTTCAGTATGGGAATCCGCCAGTCCTTCGGACTTTTCCTGCAGCCGATCAGCCAGGATCTAGAGCTGGGACGCGAAGTGTTCAGTCTGGCGATGGCGTTGCAAAATTTGATCTTCGGCCTGCCCCTGCTCGGCATGGTTGCCGACCGCTACGGTCCCCGCTGGGTGATCCTGGGGGGCGCCTTGCTCTACGCCGCCGGGTGTCTGCTGGTGCCGGCCAGCAGCGGCGCCCTCGATCTGTACCTGACCCTGGGGCTGGCGATCGGTCTCGGCCTCAGCGGTACCACCTACGTGGTTTTACTCGGCGCCGTCGCCCAGGTGGTCCCGCCCGAAAATCGCAGCACCGCTTTCGGCATCGTCACCGCCGTCGGTTCATTTGGAACTTTCGCCCTGGTGCCGGCGATCCAGTGGCTGATTTCGCAGGGCGGCTGGCAAGCGAGTTTTCCGCTCATCGCCGCGCCGCTCGGGATCATTGCCCTGCTGGCCTTTGGCTTGCCGCGCCGCCCCGGTGCTGCGGCGGCAAAACACGCCAACGCAGCACCGGCGGAAACGCTGCTGGCAGTGCTGGCCCGGGCGCGACGCCATTCGGGCTACTGGCTGCTCAACGCGGGCTTCTTCGTCTGCGGTTTCCACGTCGCCTTTATCGCCACTCACCTGCCTTCGTTCCTCACCGACAATGGACTTTCGCACATGGTGGGGGCCACGGCGCTGGCGCTGGTCGGCCTGGCCAATATCTTCGGCTCCTCGCTCTTCGGCTGGCTCGGCGACCGCTACCGGAAAAAATATCTCCTGAGCGCGCTCTACTGCGGTCGCGCCGTGGTCATCAGCCTGTTTATCATCGCGCCGCTGACGGAGCTTTCCGCTTTGCTCTTCGGCGGCATGATCGGGTTTTTGTGGCTCGCCACGGTGCCCCTGACCAGCGGAACGGTGGCGCAGATTTTCGGCTCGCGCTACCTGTCGACGCTCTATGGCATCGTCTTTTTCAGCCATCAGATCGGCAGCTTTCTGGGAGTATGGCTGGCAGGACGGCTCTACGATTCGAGCGGCTCGTACGAGAGCGTCTGGTGGCTGGCCGTCGCCCTGGGCCTGGCTGCGGCGCTGATCCACCTGCCCATCGCCGATCGCGCCATTGCGCCGCACCGGCTCGAAAGGGCTTGAGCGAATCCCCGTCCTCAGGGCTCCAGACGGAAGCGCATGCCGACGATCGCCTGGTCGATGGTGCCGTAGCCGTTGTCGCCGCCAACGTGCCCGAGGACGAGGATCTCGCCGTTGGGCAGGTGCACGGCTTTGGGGTAGTAGGGCGTGCCGGGACCGCACCAGCCCTGCCAGGCCGTTGCGGGCGCGAGTTCGAAGTGGGTCCAGGACTGTCCCTCGTCGGCACTGGCGCTGATAGCGGAAGTGGCGAGGTGGAGAACGAGGCCCTCGCGCGTTCGCAGGACATCGGGATGACCGCTGTGGGGAAAGGGCGCCATTTCGACGCGCGTCGGTTTCCAGGATTCACCGGATCTGCTGAGGCGGGTGATGCGGCGCTGCTGACCGCCGTCGCGGGCATCGAAAGTGGGCAGGGTCTCGGTGCGCAGGACGCAGAGCAGGTCGCCGTCTTCGAGCTCGACCCAGTCGAACTCCTCGCCGGCGAACTCGCCGCGCTGGTCCTCGGGGATAATGGAGATGGGACCCGTCCAGTTGCGGCCTTCCGCATCGCCGACGAAGAGGGCCATGGTCATGTCCCGGAACCAGCCGCGGCGAGTGTCGTATTCGGGATGGATAAAAAACAGACCGCCGCCGGCCAGCCAGCGGCCATCGCGCAAAGGACGCAGGCGCTTGGCCCAAAACATGGTGTTTTCCGCGTCGTAAAAAAGCTCCGGGGGGCCCCAGGTCCGGGAGCCGTCGTTGGAGCGCTGCAAGAAGCCGTTCCTGGGAACGTCGTCGTCATAGGGCAGATAGGGGCCCCAGATGGCGCGCAGGATGACCCCGCCGAACGCGGCCCTGGAATCGGGGTAGACCTCCTCGGCTTCGCCGGGCGCGCCGTTCATGCAGGACGTGAATGGCGGTGCACTGACCTGCGTCCAGCTGCGGCCGCAATCGGTGCTGCGCAGATGGACGTGACGCAGATCCAGACCGGTCATATCGTATTCCTCGCCGTGTCCGATCGGGGGCCAGGTGAGATACTGGCGCACCGCCGCCGGGGCCTTGGGGCGGCCGTCCAGCGGTCCGGTGGCCTGGATAAAGGAGCACATGACGCTGTCGTCGGGCATATTCCACAGCCCCACCCAGGAGGTGAAGCCGGGATACTGGGGTGCGTGGTAGACAAAAATTCTCTCGAGATCGCGGATCTGCATAATCGAGCTCCTCGCATGGCATTTTAATTTTCACCGGCGGCCAGCGGCCGAATTGCCACCCGCCCCGTCGTCCCTCGCCCCGACAAGTCGATACTGCCGGCTTCCAGCCGCCAGAAAAATCTCTCCTGCTCGAAAATGGGTCTGCTAGCGGGGATCTACAAAGACTTCCACCTCGTCGATGACGACGGCCTCTCCCCCGGCTCCGGGATCGCTGTGGCCGAGGGTTAGAGACAGCGTATTCTGGCCGCAGACGGTAATCGCCGCCGGCAGGGCAAACCAGCGCGTGGAAAACGCCGGCCCCGGAGCGGGGCGAAAATCGTAGCGCCCCCGCTCGGGAAAGCAGGGAATCCTCCGCTCGCCCTCCTCGCGCTCCCAGATCATGCCGCCGGGGGAGGGGGCATCGCTCGGCCGCGTGCGGGCAATGGCCGCAGCCGGAATGGGGTGGCCGTTGAGCGCCACTTCCAGCTCGTCGTTTTCGCTCAGGCCGGCACCGCGGAAAAGCAGCGTCGCACCCAGGGTATCTGCAATATCTTCGTAGAGATAAAAACGGTATTCGCCACTGGCACCGGCCGGACTGCGGGCGAGCCGCAGCTGGTTGGCATTGAGCGCACCCGTGCTGGACTTGCCATCGGCGCCGAAACCGGTCAAACCGCCCCAGGTGGGATCGAAGATATAGTGGCGCTCGCCCCGGGCGATGCGATCCGGGTCGCGGAGCTGGTGGAAGATATTCATCGCCTGGGGATAGAAGGGCGGGTGCCACAAGGTGGGGACGAAGTGATTGTAGATGGAGATGCCGTCGGCGCCGGCGCGGTACATGGTGTGGGCCAGGGCGCGGGCCGTATCGTTGCTGATCGGACTCTGATTGCGGCGGTAGCGGGCGCGGAAACTGGTCCACGGCAGCAGCCCGGGAAAGAGCAAGCACTCCGCCTCGAGGGTCAGGGCGGCCCAGGGCTCGTAGGGCAGATTGAAATCGGCGTACATGGTGTCCTGGGGGCTGACGTAGTCGATCAGCCTGGCCCCGATCCACTCGGATACATCGAGTCCCAGATTCTCACATTCCGCGATCGTTGCAAAGACGCGCGCCCCGAGGATAGGCTTTTTTTCGTCCTCGTCCAGGAGGGCGCGGATCTTTTGCACCAGATCCGTCATCAATGGGCCGCGTTCCGGCCCCGTGCCCACGGGGAAGTAGGCATAGTCCCGGTAACACAACTCGATGCCGTCGATATCGAAACGCGCGGCCAGCTCGCGGATGACGCCAAGGGTGAATTCCCGCACTTCCTCAAAGGAGAAGTCGAGGGGGTCCGACAGCTCGTAGTACTCTCCCTCCGGGAAGTCCCGCAGCTGCAGCTGCGGGTTGGCATCGATGAATTCGGCGATGCCGACGCCCTGCTCCCTGGCCTGGTGCGCGTGGTTGTCGTTGACGCGAATGCCGGCGACAAAGCGCATGCCGCGCCGGTGCGCCTGGTCGATGAGGATTTCCAGCGGCTCCAGACCCGCTTCGATCAAGGGCAGGAAGCGGCGATGCTGCGGGCGCTGGTCGTACTCGTAGGTGGCGGAACGCCAGTAGGTCGTCCACCCCATCGAGAAGACTTCCTGACCGAAGAGGTCCACCCCGCTTGCAGCGACCATGTCGACCCAGTTGCGCAGGTCTTCCTCACGCACCGGATCGGGCAGGAGTTTGCGGGCAATGCTGGATGGATCGCTCACGTAGAGGATGCGCTCGCTACCGCGGGGGGCCTTTTGTCGCTTGGCAGTCTCCATAGTATTCTACCTTTTCTTTTATGCCTGCACGAGGTGTACCTTGATTGCACCAGAACTCTTGTCCGTCGCGATCCGAAAGGCCTCTTCGACATCGTCCAGCGGCGGTTCCCAGTGCCAGAAGTAGTTGTGCAGATCGCTGCCGCAGATTCCGGCGCAGCGGGTATCGACGAGTACGTAGCCGGGGCCAGGAGCATTGCGCTCGACTTCCCGCAGCTTGATCCGCCCGGCTTTCTCGTAGAGGGCGGCTTTCATTTTCTCTCCTGGCATTTGCCCGCCTCAATCCCCTTTCAAAAGCTCAATCGTTCTCTCTGCGGCGCGCCGGAAGGCCTCCGGAAGGGCGCCGAGATATTGCTCTTGCGCGTAGTCCGGCTCCCGGGCCCAATCGCTGATGGGCGAATGTCTGACCTCTTCCCCGGTGCCGTAGACGATAAAGAGCGAGCGGCGCACCTCGCCGGGAAATTTCAAACCGCGATGAATGCCGCGCGCATCAAAAGGGACCGCACTGCCAGCCCGCAGCTGCAGCTGCACGGCACCGGTAAATAGCTCCTCGGAACCGGTGCGCTGCTCTACAAAGCGCGCTTCCTCCTCGGCGCTGTTGGCGCGGTTGTGGGAGCGCGGCACGAACCAGAAGCACTCGTCGTCTTCCAGCGCCAGCAAAATCTGCGTCGCGGGCATTTTGTCCATCAGCCGGACGCGTTTTTCTGCGGGTGAGTCCTTTCCCCAGGCCTCATAAGAATCGCGATGCCAGCGCCCCTGGTAGTCGAATGCCCGATTCATGGCAAAGGCCGCAATTCCGTGCAAGACGATATCGTCGGCAAAGATCTGGTGGGCGAATTCCATGATGGTCGGCGCGCTGAGCGCCTCCATCAGGGCGCGCTGTGCCAGCGCCGGGTGATGCGGGTTCTGGAAGCGATGTCCCTGCAGAAATCCAGTGCCGCCGTCTCGTTTGGCCAACCCCAGACGCAAGGCCGCCTCGATGGTCTCTTCATAGCTTTGCTGCACCTGGGCAAGCTGCTCGGAAGGAATGACATCTTCCAGGATCGCGTAGCCTTCTCGATAGTAGGTGTTCATTTGCTCTGCGCTAATCATAAGCCCCCTTCTTAAATTGCCCCGCTGGCAGCCGGCCGCCAGCCTACCCTCCCGCGCAGTTCCTGGCGCCGCGAAGGCGTCCTTGCGGCGTTCGGGCAGATCCCGGTGCGGGTGTTGTCGAGCTTCTAAGCGGGACGCGGATCTACCAGTTCGAGACCCGCTCGCATCCAATCCCGCAGACAGGTCGAATCGCGCAAGGCGCGCTGTGCAATTCCGCCGCCAGCCTCCCCCAAGTCCAGATCCTGGACCAGGGTTTCCTGCGTAAAAATGCCGGCCTCTACCATCACATTGCCGTCCGGATGCACTACCTTCGACTCGCCGTGAGACGATCCCGCAGCATTCAGATCGTCTTTAAATGCCGGCGCATTGGTCATGACCAGGAAAATGCCGTTTTCCGTCGCCCGGCTGATCGGCATGGCGCGATAAGCCGATAGTTTGCGCTCTTGCAATACAGTACTTTCGCAACTGCAGAAGAAACATACCTGCGCCCCGGCAGCAGCGGGAAGGCGGACCAGTTCGGGATAACGCACGTCGTGACAGATGATAAAGCAGCAATCGACGCCGCAAATCCGGTACACCGGCAACTGTTGTGCAGGAGCGCACCACTTTTCCCCGGCCAGGTGGATTTTCCCGTAGCGCCCCCGCACCGAACCGTCCCGATCGATTGCGAGCAGGCTGTTGTAGCGCACCTCATTTTCTATGTGAGAGGTGCCCACAACCGCTGCGATCCCCTCCCCTTTGCAGGTTCGGATGATCTTCTGTTCGGCCTTCACCAGTCGTTCCCGATCCAGATTCTTCCAGAATGCAGGGCAGTTGGTATAACCAAACAGCGCGCCCTCCTGGAAGGCGGCCACGTCCACCTTCTGCTCAGCGCAGGCCTTCAACTGGGCCGCGATGCGCGCGGCATTTTCCTCGATATCTTCTCCGAATCGCATCTGGCAGGCCGCAACCCGCAATTTTTTTTGTCGCACGGCGATCTCCTCTGCCCCGGGACGACTAAAAATCCGCCGC
>CAXFTV010000703.1:0-4648 GCA_964005845.1 uncultured bacterium | reverse complement strand
CCAGCCCGACGAGTCCATGGAAATTATCCGCCAGCGGATTTCTCTCGTGGGCAATATCAACAATCCGGAAACCCTGTTTTCAAAAGGTCCCGAAACAGTGCGTCAGGAGGTCTACAAAAACCTGGACTCCAAGGTGCAATTGGTCGGCCCTGAATGCGCCATCCCGCTGCAGACATCGATCGAGAACCTCAAAGAAATCCCCCGCGCCGTGCGCGACTGGCACCGTGAACAAACAACCAGAAATTAGGCCCTTTGCGGAGAGATGCTATCCATGGCAGAAATCACTGATATCGAAAATGAATTTATCCGGGAAGAGATCGAAGAATTCCTCGAACGCCCTGACGAAATAGAGCGCATAGTTAATCTTTTTGCCCAGGCGGCACCGGCCATGCAGGACCTAGGCGCGGCGCTCATAGACGGGGATAATGAAGGCGTCGATGAAATGACCAGAGCGGCGCTGGATGCCGGCACCGATGCCCTGGAAATCATGGATAATGGCCTCATCTCCGGCATGGCCATCGTCGGTATCAAGTTTCGCGAGAACTTCATCTTCGTCCCCGAAGTGCTGGCCTGCGCACGCGCCATGAAAGCTGGCATGGCCCATATCGAACCCATTCTTTCGGCCTCGGGTATCGAGCCGATCGGCACCGCGATTATGGGCACGGTAAAAGGCGACTTGCACGATATCGGCAAGAACCTGTGCATCATGATGCTGCGCGGTGCCGGCTTTGAAGTACACGATCTGGGCGTGGACACCTCGGAAGATGAATTCATCGACGCGGTGGAGGAACACGAAGCGCCACTGATGGGCATGTCGGCCCTGCTGACTACAACCATGCCCAATATGGGCAAAACTATTGAGGCATTCATTGATGCGGACCTGCGCGACGAGGTTAAGATCATGGTCGGCGGCGCGCCCGTAACCCAGGAATTCGCCGACGATATGGGTGCCGACGGCTACGGCAAGGACGCGGTGGCCTGCGTTGAACTGGCCAAGCGCCTGGTCGAAGAGCGCAAAGCGGAAATCGATACCTGAAAGCAATAATGCAGAAGATCGACAAAGAAGCATACCAGAAGCGCCTGGATCGAATTACGGCACTGTTCGCAGATATGATGGTTCACGCCGACGAACAATCCACCTACCGCTGTCCCTATAAAAACCGCTTTGATGAATGCACCGCCAAGTTTGGCTGCCGCAACCAGCGCCAACCTCGTGCCGCAGGAAAATTGTTGCTGTGCGGTGGGGACGACAAATTAGACTATCGCAGTGCCTGGGAAACCGCCGCCGACACCAATCTGCAAGCGACCTCTTCATCCCATCCTGCCGGGACCTCAAACCACGCTGGCCCCAGCCAGCCTCTCGAGGTTGGCAAGACTGTTTTCGACTACGCCGACGAACTGGCGATCCAGGTCCCCACTTCCTGCGGCCGCTCTGGCCATTGCCACGAGTGCATCGTCGAAATCGAGCGGGGAGCGGAGGCCCTGGCGCCCCGTACTGAAGCCGAATCCTTCCTGCGGGAGGACTACCGCCTCGCCTGCCAGGCCGCGATTCAAAATTCAGCCATTGACATGCGCTTTGCGCCCTTGCGGCGCAAACCCAAAATCCTCTCCAGCAGCCGTGAAAAACCCATCGAGTTAGATCCTCCGATTACCCGGCAAGGCGACACCGTCTACCGCGATGACGAAGCCATCGACAGCTACCGGGGCCATCTATACGGCCTGGCCATGGATCTGGGCACCACCACCATAGTCCTGGATCTGGTGGACCTGGAAAGCGGCAAAAGCATCCACCTCAGCTCTTTTGAAAACCCGCAGCGCTTCGGCGGCAGCGATGTAATGAACCGCATCTCCTACGATGGCGAATTCAGCGGAGAATTGCGCAAAGCAGTGGTCAATGCTCTCAATCACGAAATACTGGAAATGGGCAAAGAGCATGGTTTTGTGCGCCAGGAAATCTACGAGATTGTCGTGGCCGGCAATTCTACCATGCGCGATATCTTTTTCAAAATGGATGTGCAGAGCATTGGCCAGCGGCCCTACAAGTCCCTGAGCGAACGCGACTATCTCGAGGGTAAGCGCCCATCCACGACTCTGGTTGAAAGCACCCGCCGCCTCGGCCTGCGCGCCAACCCCAAAGCACAGGCTTATGGACTGCCCTTGATTGCGAGCCACGTGGGGGCCGATACCAGCGCTGATCTGGTAGCTCTGGATGTCGCCGCCCAGGAGGGAACATTCATGCTGGTGGACGTGGGCACCAATACCGAGGTGATCGTGGGACGGGACAACCGCTTGTTGGCGGCATCCTGTCCGGCCGGCCCAGCCTTTGAGGGCGGCCTGATAAAATACGGCATGCCCGGATACGAAGGAGCCATTGAATCCGTCCGCTGGGAAAACGACACCTTTGCCTACAGCACCATAGGCGCCCTAGAGCCCCAGGGCATTTGCGGTTCGGGCTTGATCGACCTGCTGGCCGAGTTGCGACGCCATGGACAAATGACTCCCAAGGGTGTATTTGCCGACAAAGCTTACGAACTTGAAATTGTGCCGGAGTATGGCATCACCTTCTCCCGCGAAGACGGCAGCAATCTCGCCCAGGCCAAAGCGGCCAACTACTGCGGCCAGTTTATCGCCCTGCGCCATTTTGGCATCGAGCCAGCCGCGGTCGACAATCTTTACCTGGCCGGTGGTTTTGCCAATTACGTCGATGTGGAAAACGCCATCGAGATCGGCTTCCTGGCCCCCGTGCCCACCGAGCGCATTTTCAAAATAGGCAATGCAGCCGCCCAGGGTGCCAGAGAGGTGCTGCTGTCGCGCCGCAAACGCCAGGACATCGAAACGCTGGTAAAAAGCATAGAACACGTGGAGTTGGAAACCACGCCCGATTTCTTTGAAGTCTTCGTCGAAGGTTGCCAGTTCAAACCCATGCCCGCAAATTTCCCTTCGGCGACGGCCTGAATTATGCCCCCCCCACCTGCCCAACCCCTGCGCTATTCCGGTGCCTGGCACAAACCCCCTTTCCGCCACTTGCTCGAACAAAGCGCTGAATTTGTTAACTGCATCGAGCTGGTAACCTCTCGCGGCCTCATCACTGAACGCAATGGCCGCCGGGTGCTGGCGCTGGCACGTCGACTCGCCGAACACCCCCGGATCCACGCCCTCAGCATTACCGACAACCCGGGCGGCAATGCCATGATAAATGCCGACACGCTTGGGACCGACCTGATTTCAAGAGGGCAGGACCTCATCATCCACCTCTCCTGTAAAGACTGG
Source organism: uncultured bacterium (assembly GCA_964005845.1). Classification (GTDB taxonomy): domain Bacteria; phylum Latescibacterota; class UBA2968; order UBA8231; family UBA8231; genus CAXFTV01. The sequence continues at coordinate 1,378 of CAXFTV010000703.1, read as the reverse complement.
AACCGCAATGCCATCCAGAGCCGTGCCTGGCAACTGGCCAGCGAGGGCTTCAACAATATCCTGGCCCTTTCGGGGGACTACCCGACCGATGGCTATCAGGGCCAGGCCAGCCCGGTCTTCGATACGGATTCCGTCGGCCTGTTGAAGATGTTTTCCGATATGAACAAAGGGTTGCAGGTAGGCGCCGGGCGCCGGACGCAAATCCTGGAAAAAACCGATTTTTTCCTGGGCGCAGTGGTCAATAACCACAAGCTGCACGAGCGCGAAGTCATGCCGCAGTACTTCAAGCTGGCAAAAAAAATCGCCACCGGCGCCTCCTTTATCATCAACCAGATCGGCTACGATGCGCGCAAGCAGGATGAACTTTTGAAGTACATGGACTTGCATCAACTTCACGTCCCGGTGCTGGCAAATGTCTTTGTGCTCAGTGGACCCGCAGCACGCTATTTCAACGGCGGCAAAATTCCCGGAGTAACCGTCACCGATGACTTGCTCGCGCTCGCCGAAAAACAGGCTGGTGCAGCCGATAAGGGCAAAGCTTTTTTTCTGGAATTCGCCGCCAAACAATGCGCCCTAGCCCGGGGGCTGGGCTACCGCGGGCTATACCTGGGAGGCCACCTGAGCTACCAAGACTACGAACGCGTTCTGGAGTTGGCCGCCAGCTTTGGCGAAGATGCCTGGAAGGACTTTGCCAGAGAGATCAATTTTCATCTGCCCGGCGAGTTTTTCTTTTTTGAACCCGATGCCGGTAGCGGCCTCAGCTCAACCGAAATCAGCCGGGACTACCGGCGCTCAAAAAGCCCGCAAGCACTGAAAAAGGCCAGGGCGAAGGTGCCCCGCAGTTACAAGATCAACCGCCAGGTCCACGATCGCGTATTTGCCCGGGACAGCAGGGGATTTCGCCTCGGCAAAAAAATAGCTACCGCGGGTGCCAAGGCCGGCAAGGCCGTGCAAAGCGCCCTACACGGCCTCGAACAGCTGCTGAAGATCAGCGCCTTCGACTGCCGCGACTGCGGCGACTGCTCCCTGCCCGACATCGCCTATCTGTGTCCCGAATCCCAGTGCGCCAAAAACCAGCGCAATGGACCCTGCGGGGGCACTCGCCAAGGTCAGTGCGAGGTTGGAGAAAAGGAATGTATCTGGTCCCTGGCCTACGAGCGCCTCAAAGCCTATAATCAAGAGGAAGAAATGCTGGAAGGAGCTGCGATCTTCAAAGACGGGCGCCTGAAGGGCACCAGCGCCTGGGCCAACACCTTCCTGGAACGGGACCATCACGCCAGAGAGAAAAAACAATGAAAATAGCAGGGCTGGAAAAAGAATTCATCGTCATTGGCGAAAATATCCACACCACGCGGATCGTCCTGCGCAAGGGCAAACT
>CAXFTV010000702.1:0-3597 GCA_964005845.1 uncultured bacterium | reverse complement strand
TTTCGACGGTGATGTACGGACATGGCATCTCTTTCCAGGGGCGCGTGGGCAATCGGGATGTGCCCGGTTCCTGGCAGCGGGTAGAGCCGCCGCAGCACGGTGAACTCGCCGTCGAAGACATTGATAGTCAGACCATGCAGATCCTGGGACCCCCAGGTCATGATGTGATGTCTGAAATTGAGTTTACCGCAGATGTGTTGACCCCGAACGGCGATGGGATCAACGATGATTTGGTGGTGAATTTCAATGTTTTGCGGCTGGATGGCCCCCAGGTAGTAAGGGCGGAAATATATGATCTGGGAGGCCGTTTAGTGTGGCAAGTAGAAGAAATTCGAAGTGTTGCAAGCGGCAATTACGAAGTTAGATGGCGCGGTCATGATCTGACCGGAAGGCAGGTTTTACCCGGTGTTTACTTGATGCGTGTAGTCGTTGACGCCGAGGCGGATCTTGCTTCGAAGACCGCCCTGACCCGACCGGTTTACGTCTCCTATTGAACGCTCCCCCCAGTTGTGATGGTGATGGGCTGCCGTGGATAGGCCATGCTTTTTTTCGCAGTCAATCGCATCAACTTTCCCGGTCGCATATCTAAAGCCCCCCTTTGCATCCTGTATATTCGATCCGATAGATGAATATTCCCTATAAACGCGGATTGTTTGTAATCCTGGGCATATTCTCGATCGCCCTTAGTACCCGGATAATATATTTAAATCAGATTGAAGACCAGCCTTTTTTTTACTCCCCGGTGGTGGATGCCCAGACCTATGTGGACAATGCCAAAGAGATTGCCGCTGGCTCCTGGTTGGGCACGGCACCTTTCTGGCAACCGCCCTTCTATCCCTATTTTCTGGCCACCCTGTATGCGCTTAGGGGCGATATATATTATTTGCCCCGTTTAGTACAGATTTTTCTCGGGGCTCTTACCTGTGTTTTAATTTATGGAATCGGGTGCAGGGTATTTAACGCCAGGGTTGGGATAACAGCGGCAATTGCGGCGTGTTTCTATGGACCATTCCTGTATTTTGAAGGCGAATTACTCCCGGTTTCCCTCGCCACCTTTCTGAATCTTGCCATGTTGCTGGTGGCGCTGTGGCGGCCCCAGGGGTTGAAATGGGGACTGGTTGCAGGGCTATTCATGGGGATGGCGGCTATAACTGTACCCAACATTCTTCTCTTTGCACCCCTATTAATCGGTTGGTCCTTCTGGCAATACTATAAAAAAGGAGGGCGAAGAGAAAAAAACTGCGGCGGGATAAAGGGACCATCCCAATGGAGTCTGGGGCTCTGCATCGCTGCGATGGTCATAATTTTCAGCGTGACTCTGAGGAATTGCGTTGTGGGCAACGATTTTGTCCTGATATCGTGGAATGCGGGCATCAATTTTTATATAGGCAATCATGCCGACTATGAGCGCATGGTGGGGATTAGGCCGGGTCCGGGGTGGGATGAGTTGATGGGATGGCCGGAAGAAGAGGGGATTCAGCAGTACTCGCAAAGATCCCGTTTCTTTTTTTCCCAGGCCTGGTCGTTCATCGCTGAAAACCCGCTGGATTATCTGCTCTTGCTGGGCCGCAAGAGCTACCTTTTTTGGAGGGCCGATGAGATCAAGCGGAATCAGGATATCTATTTCCTGCGGGCCTATTCACCTCTGTTGCATATACTGCTGTGGAAAACGCCGAGTTTTGCCTTCCCCTTTGGCCTATTGGGCGCTCTGGCAGTGGCCGGAATCGGTCAGAGTCTGCCGCGCTGGCGGCAGACTCTGCTGCCACTACTTTTTACCATAGTCTATGTAGTTTCGGTCGTCCTTTTTTTTATTTCCAGTCGCTATCGCATCCCGGTGGTGCCCTTGCTGCTCATCTTCGGTGCCCATGCCCTGTGGTGGGGGATTGAGCAATGGCGGGGGGGGCACTATAAGAGATTGCTCTACAGTGCAATTCCCACGGCGTTGCTGGCATACTTCCTCAATGCCGGATTGCCGGTGGGAAATCCCCTGGGTGATCCGGAAATTCACTTCGATCTTGGCACGACCTATCTGGAACAGGAAAAATTCCAAATGGCCGGCGATGCATTTTTGCGGGCTATTGAACTGCGGCCGGAATATACTCGGGCCCTGCACAATCTGGCCGTGACTTATGCTGCTCGCGGTTTGTACGACCAGGCGATCTCTCGTTATCTGCAGGCTCTTGAAAGGGATCCCCAGGCGGGACAAATTCACTACAATCTGGCTCAATTATTCGTTCGAATGAAGCGCTACAAGGAGGCCATTTTCCACTTCAAGCAGGTGTTGAAAGTAAACGAGAGTTCCAAGGTCTATCTTGAGATTGGGAGTATCTATGCCCAAATCGGAGAGCTCGTCCAGGCTCTAGCAGCTTATCAGAAGGCCCTGGAAATTGTGGAACCGGAGAAGAGTGCCGGGGCTACGCGGGCAAAGGCAGAGAACGAAATGGGCATTATCTATGCGCGACAAAATAGATTTGATCTGGCTATCGAACACTTCAAAAGAACGCTTGTTTTTACCCCTGAAAATCATGAGGTCGTCTTCAACCTGGCCTATGTTTACGAATTGGAAGGTCGTCAAAAAGAGGCGATGGCAGGCTACCAAAAAGTGCTGGAGCTCAATCCGCAATACACCAAGGCGAGACAGGCTTTGGCGCGTCTGTCGGCAAATGTGCGGAACGAAGTCAAGACGGGAAAGGATTAAATTCTGAGTTGGCTCATGATTTACTCCTGGTTGCGAAGAACGAGCTGGTTGTTGGTGGCAAGTTTAATTCTGCCTGCCTGCGAGCCCGCAAGTCCAGTTGTGCAATTCGTAGATGTCACGACAGAATCAGGCATATTTTTCACCCATACCAACGGTGCTGCTGGAGAGTACTTTCTCATTGAAACCTACGGCCCGGGGGGGGCTTTCTTTGATTACGACAATGATGGCGACCTGGATATTTACCTGGTCAATGGATTTAGCCTGGAGGGCCTCAAGTCCAGGCCAATTAATCTCATGCGCCATCGCGACGGGCAATACTGGGTGCAGAAGATGAGGCCGGATAAGAGATCCCGGTCCAGCGATCCCCAAGCTTATAATGTCGAACTGGCGCCTGCCGGGGAAATAGAGGATGGTCATGCCAGCAACGTCTTGTACCGCAATGATGGAAGCGGTAACTTTAGCGAAATTAGCCAGGAGGCGGGAGTAGACGATACTGGCTATGGCATGGGTTGTGCTGTCGCCGACTACGACAATGATGGGGATCGGGATCTATATGTAACTAATTTCGGCCCCAATATTCTTTATGAAAACAATGGCGCTGGCAGCTTTGAAAATTCGACCAAGGAGGCCGGGGTTGGGGCTGCGCAATGGAGTACAAGTGCAGCTTTTTTCGACTATGACAACGACGGATCTCTCGATCTCTACGTGACCAATTACGTCGATTTTAAAATTCAGACGAACAAGGTATGCGGCGGCTTTATTGGCAAAAGTACCCACGGGTTGCTGGTCCTCACCGATTCAACCAGGTCCTATTGTGCTCCGCAGGACTATAGTGGGGTACCCGATGGCCTATTTCGCAACAGGGGGGATGGAACATTTGCCGATCTCTCCCAGGCGAG
>CAXFTV010000701.1:0-6585 GCA_964005845.1 uncultured bacterium | reverse complement strand
TGCTTGCCCTCGTCGAGCTTGGCCGGCAGAATCGAGAGGTGATCCGGAGCCATCGCCGGCGTGCTCGCGCTCGTGAAGACCGCCATGCCGAGGCCGGATGCGAGCACGGCCATGGTGTTCGAGGTGGCCATCACCCCGCAGCCGCCGGGTGACGGGAGCGAGTTGACCAGGATGTCATCGTGCTCCGCCTGATCTATCCGGCCCGCCGCGAGCATGCCGGCGGCCTCGTTAGCAGTCTCGATTTCGATCGCGCGCCCCGCCGCCGAGCATCCCGCGCGTATCGTGCCGCCGTGCAGCAGGAGTACCGGCAGATCCTTCAGCCAGGACGCGGCGAGCATGCCGCCCGCGACCGTCTTGTCGCAGCCGGTCACGATGATCGCCGCATCGACGCAATTGATCTCCACCTGCTGGACGATGGAGCTGGCGAAGATCTCGCGCGAGAACAGGGAGTATCCCATCGCCGACAGCCGTGGCTCGTGAGAGTACGCATGCCCCATCGAGATGGCGTCGGTGACCGCCGCCACCGGCTCGAGCGCGGCGACGATGCCGTGCTGCCTCCAGAAGTACCCGGCGATCTGCTCGGCCAGGGCGCGATGGTGCAGGTTGCACAGGTTCGTCTCGCCGCCCCCGAACAGGATCATCACGTTGGGGCCGTTGTAGTCGGCCCGGTACTCGGCGGCCGGTCCGCCGCGGAACTCCGCCCTGGTGGCCTGGCGCATCCAGCCGTGCCACATGGCGGCTGGGCAGCCCTTGATGTCGTGGAAGAAATCGCTTCGTTTCATGGGCAACCGGGTTCCGCAGGGTTGTGGCAGAGAAAACAATATAGGGTTCCTTTTCTGTCGAAGCTAGTGCGCCGTTGCGGGCGGCGCTGGACGCGCTGCAACTCGACTGCGCCCCGCTACCGTCTTTATCCAAGTCCCGCTACGGTCTTAATCCAAGTAGTGGAAACCTCAGGAGGCAGAGCCGGGAGATGAAAACTTCATGAGCGTCTACACCGACGATCAGAAGCGAAGCTGGGAGCGCGACGGATATTTCATCGTCAAGGATGCCGTCGATCCGGCGATGGTGCCGGAGCTGCGCGAGGCCGCCCGGCGCGTCAAGCAGAAAATCCGCGACGGCGAGCTGGACATATACACCGACTGGAAGGGGGATGGCGACCCCTTTCACTTCGCCGGCCTGCTGTCTCCCAGATGCGGCGAACCGATTTTCGCCGAGTACATGGGATCCAGGCCGCTGCTCGACTACGTCTTCGCCCAGATCGGCACCGACCTGAGGCTCGGCAACTGCACCATCTTCACGAATCCGCACGGCGAGCCTTTCATCTGTCCTTGGCACCGGGACGACGGCCTGCGCTACAATCAGGAAGAGGAACCGGAGCTGGAGTACCTGCGCCAGCCGCGGAAGTCCTGTCGCTGGGAACTGGCCCTGGTGGACGACTATTCCCTGCACCTGGTGCCCGGCAGCCACCGCCGCTACCGCACCGACCAGGAGCTGAGAGTGACGCAGCAGGGGCTCGACGAGGAGCTCGAGAGCGATCTGAAGGTCCACTTCAAGGCGGGCGAGACCATCTTCTTCACCGGTGACTGCCTGCACCGGGCCGTGCACGAGCCGGACCGCGAACGCCTCACCATCTCAGCCAGCTTCCAGGTCCATCACTTCGCCGAGCCGGAGGAGAGCGGCCGCATGGAGTGGATGCTGGAGGCGGGCGTGCGGGAGTGGCTGCCGGAGAATCTGCACTTCTACTACGATCGCTGGGTGAAGCACCACAGCCTCGAAAAAGAGGGCTGACCCCCGGGGCCGTGGCGGGGCAGCTGAGGCGGTACAGGGGTGAGGCGGCCGCCCGCCGGCCTACTCGCCCATGCCGGCGGCCTCCAGCTGCTGCAGCAGGCAGGGCACCCCGAAGAACAGCAGGCTGACCGATGTCGCGCTCAGCTCGACGGCGCCGCGTTTCATCGGATCATCGCTCCAGTCCTGATCCGCGATCAGACCTCGCAGCACCTCCCTGCCGATCTCGAGGTACTGGCGGTTGCCGGTGAGTCGGTAGGCGTAGGCCAGGTGGCGGCAGACGACGCCGCCGTAGCGCTGCGCGATCGCGGTTTCGGCATGCGGCCCCTCCGGAAAGCCGCAGAACCAGTCGACGGCGCGCCGGTAGACCTCGGCGGCGTCGGCACGGCCGGTCACCCGGTGGAACAGCTCGATGCCGATCATCAGGTAGTGGGTCTGGTATCCCTTCTGCTCCGACAGGGGCAGCTGGCGGGTGCCGGACCAGGCATCACCCCACAGCTTGCGGAATTCGTCCTCGGTAAACGGTGCTGCCGTGCCCATTTCCACTGCCAGCGTGGTACCCTCGGTGGCCATGCCGTAGGGGAGCTGGCGGGGCAGCTTGTCGGGTGTGGAGACCTGAAAGCGCTTGTGCCAGCTGCCATCCTCGTTCTGCCCGCGCGCGATGACTTCGTAGACCTCTCCGGCGCGCTGCATGAACCGCTCCTCGCCGGTGACCTCGTAGAGGTAGAGCAGGCCGCGCAGCACGTTGGCAATGCTGCGCAGGCTGAAGCTGTAGTCCGGGTTCTCGGTCCAGCGGTAGCGCAGCAGGAACTCCCCGGCTTCGCGCAGCACCTCCAGCGTGCGCAGATCGCCGGTCAGGCAGTAGTAGTCGATCCAGTTGTCGAGGAAGGTGTGGGAGGCGCAGGGCTCGTCGCCGAAGTGGTCGATGCTGTGGCGGAAGCAGCCGCCGACCATGTAGGGCCGGAAGGGATGGAAGTGGCAGGTGTCCACGTCCATCGAGTGGCGAGTCATGGCCTCTCCCAGGCGGAAATAGCGTTCTTCACCGGTGCGTAGATAGTGTATCCAGACCCCGTGGCGCGGGTCCCATTCGCTGTTGCACCAGCCCCAGCGGCCGTAGAAGCGCCAGTCGTTGCTGGCTTCTTCCCACGCGGCCAGCACATCGCCCCAGTCGAAAAATCCGTACCACTTGCCCAAATGTATGCTGCGCTCTGCCCACTCCATGAAACCGCGCATCATGCGTTCCGAAGCGGGAAAAGCGTCGGGGTCGAGGGGAGCGAAGCCGCCCGTCACCTCGCAGCGGGCCATCCAGGCCGAGTCCAGGGCGGCGTGGGGAAACTGCAGCAACCCCTGCAGCAGCGCCGTTGCTTCCTGGCCCTGGTCGGTCCCGTAGAAGGAAATGAAAAATTCGCTGGTTTTGGCCGTGCCGGTGCCATCGGCGTAGACGCCTTCTCCTTCGTCCCACGCCACCTCTTCGCTGTAGCGGCGGAAATTCAAGCGCCCGCCATCCGGATCGCGCCATAAGTACACGTCGATACCCCGACCGCCGCCCGAGGCGCCGAGAGCCTTGGGATATTCCTCGGCCATGGAGCGCAGGGCGACGCCTACGCCCATTTGATCATTTTCGATTGCCATCCAGCCTTCGGTGCGGGCGCCTTCGGCCACGGCCTTTTTGCGCGTGCCCTCCTGGCATTCCAGGCGGAAGTGGTTGTCCTGGCGCTGTGACAGGAGCAGATACTGGTCGGCGGCCAGGTCGCCTTCTTCGCCGCGGACCGCTGCGACGCGGTAGCGCAGCGGGCCTTCCAGGGCCGCGGGCACCTGCACCGCGATTTCTTCGACTTCGGTCTGGCGCGGGTTGCAGGCCACGACCACGGTGTGAAGAATCCGCACAAAAGCCTGGCCGGCATAGGCGTAGATGCGAATGATGTGGCGAAAGGGGCGGTAGCCGGCGTAGTGGTGCATGGGGATGTCGGCTTCAAAGCTGCCCGCACAGCGGATTACCGTCCGCAGGGGACCGGCTTCTTCCACTTCTACCTGGTAGTCTTCCCGCGCCAGCGAGGCGAGGCAATCGCCGCCCATGCCATAGATCTGGCGCTGGTCTTCCGCCGGCGAAAAGGATTCGCAAATTCGCACCCATGCTTCGCCGCCCGTCCCCGGTGGCACTAGCGCGCTGGTGGCGGCAAAGGAGCCATTTTCCTCCAGGTTCCCCAACTCGACGGACTCGAAGAGGCCAAAGCGCTGCCGGTCCACCGCAAAGCGCAGCGGTCCGGTACAAACCGTGATGTATTCTGCGCTTTCATCGAGCTGAATGCCGGGTTTTTTCGCGCTTTTTCTGCGCTCTCCGCCATAGCAGAGGTGGTACACTGCTGTTCCTGCTGCCGCTACGTCTGCTTGAAAGTCGGTCAGGACCCATTTTATGCTGCGGTCGGGCCAGTAGCTCAATATCCGCAATTGCGTGGCTACGGGTTCGCCCTGCGGATCTGCCATCCACAGGGAGTCCAGGTCGTGCAGGGCGCCCTCGGGCAGTGGTACCCCCCGGGTGATGGGCCAGCATTGCCGCGGGATGTTCCCGGTTTCGCTTACTTTGAGTTCGATTCTCTGTTCGTTCGCCATTTTCCATCTTTCCTTGCGAGAGTTTATATGAAGTGTTTTTCGAAGCGATGGGCAGCTGTGCGAGAGCTTTGCAGCGAAAACTTAGACAGCGGCCACGTCCCCAGAAGCCGTCTCAAAACGCCAATCTGGGCTTCGCGCTCGGGCCCCAGCGCAAATTTTTAGACGCCTTCTCAAGGTCTTGAAATCTGGATGCCGGACCCCTTTTTTCTTCTGGTGTTGAACAATATTATGGCGCATGGGCTTTCCCTGCAACTTCAACGAAAACCAGATATGCACCGCCGGGAAAGCCGCCGGTTTGGACTCTTATATGTTTCGTTTAGAACGGTCTGCGCTCCGGCGTGCGAGGGCAAGTGATTTTTCAGCTATGCGGGGATTCCGTATTCCAGGCAGTTAGGCGGCTTGGAATGGCGCAGCTTAGAATTTGCAAGGTCTGGCTAAAACTTGAGAAAGTGACTGTCCGGGTGCCGTTCCTTCCAATCGCTCCAGCGGGCGTGGGTAGACTGGAATTCGGGCAGTTTGCGATCGGCGTAAAATCCGCTGATGCAGGTCAGGCCGGAATCGCCCTCCAGGTGATACCACAGGCTCTCGGTTTCGTAGTCCCACAATACAAAGGTGTTGCGGTAGGTCCATCCGCTGGCACTCAAGGTCAGAATTTTTCCATCGATCTCGCGACTGTACACGGCAGTCAAATTGACCAGCGGTCAGAAGGCCACCGCCACGTGCGCATCGCCGAATTTTTCGTTGGCTATTTCGAACGAACTCAAAACAGTCCAGGTGGGATAGGCGCGGGTAAAGCCGTTCAGGGTGGTACCCAGGACCATAAAAGTGGCGAAGTCGCCCGGGTAACCGGGGTCTTCCGGAGACAGCATTTCGGGATTCATGAGCGGCCGGATGGCAAAGGGCCCCAGTCCGTACTGGTAGCCGCTGGGCTCCAGGCCATATTTCCGGGCGTGGGCCACATCCCATATTTTACCGGTCCGGTCTATTATTGTACCGCTCCCCAGCGGCTGCTGCCCGGTTATCTCCGAGCCCTGATTCTGGTTGTCTCCCCGATAGTGCGAGGGCGTTGAGGGGGTGTAAATGGTTTCGCCGCCGCCGCAGCCACTTGCGAAGAAGCCGGCAAAACAGCTGAGAAGGACGATTGCAAGCGCGGTTATCATCTGGTTGTCTTCCTGGGAAAAATTAAAAGCGCAATAATTCCGGGTAGAGCATGAAACGGGTCTCTGGATGCTCCCGATGCCATTTGTTCCAGCGCGTCTTTTGGGAGCGCAACTCCGGCAGCAGGCGGTCGCGATGCGGTCCGGAGATTCCAGTCAGTCCCTTTGTTCCGGGAAAGGGGTACCATAGCGTCTCGGTTTCTCTGTCGTAGAGGACGAAAATCTGGCGATAGGTCCATCCGCTGGGCGCCAGATTCAGAGTTTTACCATCCAGTTCGCGGCTGTACACGGCAGCCAGATCGGCCAGGGGTCAGTAGGCCACGGCGGCCTGGGTCTGGCCGATGGTTTCGTTGACGATCTCGTGGTGCGCCAGCGGGCGGATCGGATAGCTGCGCACATCGCCATCAATTTCGGCACCGATGATCCAGGCGTCGTCCCGCGCCTTCGGATAGTTCCATTCACCGGGGGCGATCATGGCGGGATGATCAAGCGGACGGATGGCATTTTTGCCGATGCCATGGTCAAAGTCCCTGCGGCTCATGCCGTATTTTTTTACCGCGTAGGTGATATCGAAGCGTTCCCCATTGCGGTCGGTCAGGTATATGGAGCCGGGGTCTTGATCCGTGCTGCTGAAATCTTTTCGCTCCTCCATAGATGGAGGCATCTGGCTACAGCTGCCGTTGAGCAGCGCAAGCCAGGCGAGCTGTATGAGAAGGTGGAAGCGCATGGGCGACGTGTTCCCGCGACTCTACTCTATACACCTAAAATATGTAGAACCTGCAAATTCGTCTTGAAAAATTTATTCTGCATGGGCCATTGGAGTGGGGAGAGTAAAATGAAAGGTAGTGCCCTCTCCGAGAATCGAATTCAAACCGATTTCTCCCCGGTGGGCTTCGACGATGAGTTTGGAATAGGGCAGGCCGATACCCGTGCTGTTTTTTTTGCGATTTTTTGCTCTGTAGCCGAGGGTCCAGATACCCGTGGCATCTTCCTCGTCTAACCCCCCCCCGCCGTCGCGTACAGTGATCAGTGC
>CAXFTV010000700.1:0-4855 GCA_964005845.1 uncultured bacterium | reverse complement strand
GCGTTTGGTTCACTATCCAGCAGCAGAATGGTGGTCCGCTTGGAAGCGGCCTGATCCAAAATCAACCCTCCGGCCATGACCAGGGGTTCCTTATTGGCCATGGCGACCAACTTGCCAGCTTCAATTGCCGCCAGCGTAGGTTCCAATCCAATTGCTCCCACGAGAGCGTTCAGAACTATATCGGCATCTGCCAATCCAGCCAGTTCGAGCAAACCATTGGCCCCGGCCACGACCTGGGTCCCAGGCAGTTCTTGCCGCACCCGGGGGAGTTGGTCCTCGGCTTCCACGCAAACCCATTCGGGCTTCCAAACGCGGGCAAGGCGAAGAAGCTTATCGACTTTATTACCCGCACTCAACCCGAGGACCTGATAGTCTTCTCCCAGTTCCTGGAGCACTTTGAAACAGCTATCTCCAATAGATCCAGTACAACCTAAGATAACAATTTTCTTCAATGGGTTTCCCGTCGGGATGATCCGTCCAGATGGCGGAGAGAAATTATTTCGGAAACCGCGTTAAATATAGCACCATAGCGAGCTAGGCGCCGCACAAACATGTGGCGCCGGGAGGTGGGTCCTCCGGGCGCCACATGTTTGTGCGGCAAAAGCAGATTGCTCCGGTTTCTCAATTCTTGCTGATGGTATTTTTGGACCGCCGTCCGGAGCGCGGCTTTCTGCCGGCAAAATTGCGGTTCCCTCCACGCCTGTTGCGCTCCTTGCCAGTATGGCGAACCGAGCGAATTTCTCGCACCACCATGACTTTCACTTCGCCGGCAAATGTCAACTCGTTTTTGACCCGCTCGGCAATATCGAAAGAAAGTAACTCGGAGTCATCATCGCTGATTTCATCCCCTTTGACCATGACGCGGATTTCGCGCCCGGCATTGATGGCGTAAACATCGCGGACGCCGTCGAAGGAATTGGCAATTTCCTCCAGCCGCATTATGCGCCGCGCGTATCCCTCCAGATCTTCATGGCGCCCCCCCGGGCGGATAGATGAAATCGTATCGGCGGCCTTGACCACAAAAAAAGTAGGCGACATGCGCTCATCATCGCCGTGATGTTCGGCAATAACTTCCTTGACAATGGGGTGCTCACCGAATTTTTCACCCAATTCTACCCCCAAATTCATGTGCGTGCCCTCCATCTCACGGCTGACTGTTTTGCCTATATCATGCAAGAGCCCGGCGCGACGGGCCAGGCGCACATCCAGACCGATTTCGGCGGCAATCAAACCTGCTAGTTGGGCAACCTCCATGGAATGCTGAAGGAGATTCTGCCCCACCGTAGTCCGGTATTTCATCATCCCAACGTAATGTGGCAACTCCGGGTGATGGTCTGACACGCCGATATCGGCGAGGGCTCTATTGCCTTGCCGAAACATATCTTCTTCGAGCTCAGTTTTGCACTTTCCCACCACATCCTCAATCCGGCTAGGGGTAAACCCCCCGTCGGCTATGAGACGTTTCATAGCCCTTGCGGCAGCCTCTCTTTTACCCGGATCAAAGGAAGACAAAAGGACTGTATCAGGGGTATCGTCAACGACGACTTTTACCCCGGTAGCGGTCTCGAAAGCCCGCACATTGCGACCTTCCTTGCCAATGATGCGGCTCTTGATACCTTCGTTTGGCAAAGTCACAGTAGAAGTAGATACGCGCACCGCCTCCTCAACAGCACAGCGCTGGATGGCAAGAGCTATAATCTTCTTCGCTTCGCGTTCCGATTCTTCTTTGGCCCGGATGCGCTCGGCGCGGATCATTGCCGCCGAGCGCGCTCTCACCTCACCTGCCAGATGTTCTAGCAGTTGCTCCCGTGCCTGGTCTGCCGTCATGTTGGCCACCATTTCCAGCTGCTGGCGGAACTTTTCCATAGTGCCTTTGAGGTCTTGTTCGGATCTACGGCTCTCCTCATCGCGGAAACTGAGCTGCTTTTCGCGTTGCTTAAGCTGCCCCCATTGCTTTTGCAATTCCTCGCGCTTCTTAGTTATTTCACGATCCTTTCGGCCCAGTCCTTTCTCCCGTTGATTCACTGCCTCTACTTGACTTTCGAAATCTTTTTCCTGGTCCGCTTTATATTTATACCACTGATCTTTTTCTTCTAGAAAATCGAGACGCTGGGCGCGGTCTTCCTCGCTTAGACGGTGCAAAATGCGCTGTTCGGTTTCCTCCGCCATTTGAGATTCGTTGTGATTATTTATTAAGCTTTTAATAAAATACCCCAACCCTCCCCCCAAAATCACCAGCAGCAAAGCTCCTGAAATAATTATCCAGAGATTTCCATAATCCATAATCTACATGGCCTTATCTGGTTTTTGTTTTAATTAGCGCTGCCGTGGCAAGATGCCGACTGGCAGGAACTCTACCCACCCGTCCGCGCTGCATCGAGCGCAGCCCGCAGCATTTCGGTGCGGCTATGCTCCTCTAACCAACGACGCTGGAACGCGGACGGCAGGGTATGGAGCGGATCGAAATAAAAGAAAAACTTACCTGGCCGCACGGCCGGACTGGTAAAAACGGCAATGCCGGTATCGCGATCATAGCGTTCGCATGAATGGACATTGCGCTTGCCGCCGCCGCCCATGGTATCGAGGACAAAAGTGGGGGTATTGTAGCCGGCGGTAAGTCCCCGCACTTCTTTTTCGAGGCCCTGAGCACTTTGCAGGGTCGTGCGCAGGTCTTCAACCCCCCTCACCATATCGTGGACAAATACGTAATAGGGATGAACGTTGACATAACTCAAGCGCCGGACCAGCAGGTGCAGGGTGGCGACATCGTCGTTGACGCCGCGTTGCAATACGGCCTGATTGCGCACAGTAATTCCCCGCTCGGTAAGACGGTTCAAACCCCGTTGGGTTATAGCGGTAATTTCGCGGGGATGATTGAAATGAGTATGCAGGGCCACTTCCTTGTGTTTGCGGCGGCCCTCGTCGACGACCCGGGTCAGCGCGTCGACCCACTCCTGGTCACCGACCAGTTTTTGCGGCACGACCGCAGGCCCTTTGGTGGCAAAGCGCAAGCGGCGGATATTATCCAGGCCCAGCAGGGTCAAACCAATATGTTCGATGTGTTCGGCCTTCAAATTGTACATATCCCCGCCGCTTATTACTATATCTTCCAGTTCCGGCCGCGAGGCAATATAGGCGAAGGCCTGTTCCCAGCGCTGGGTGTTAACAGAGAGTTGGAGTTTCTCCACATCGGTGGTATCCAAGCCCACCGCATAGGAACGAGTACAGAACCGGCAATAAACAGGACAGGTATCAAGGGCGAGGAATAGCGCCCGGTCAAAATAGCGGTGGGTCAATCCCGGAACCGGTGAATCCGCCTGTTCGTGCAATGAATCCAGCGCCAGTTCAGGATGGTCTGGCATCAACGTGGATTCAAGCGGCATGAACTGTTTGCGCAGCGGATCGCCCAGCGGATCATCCCAATCTATCAAGCTGAAAATATAGGGCGAGATACGCATGCTCATGGTGGACCGCTTCAATCCCCGCGCCAGATCTTGGCAAAATGCTTCGGAAACGCGATTGCCGATCGCGGCGCGAAACTTCTGCAGCGACGTAATACAGTTGCGCACCTGGAAACGGTGATCGTGAAATGCTGCCGCGCTCAGATCCTTGTAGGCGGGAATGCAACGCCAGAAATCGTCCTGGCGCAATTCTTTATGCTCTAGGAGTACTGGATCCACCGGAGGTTTGAGAGCGGGCGGTGAAACCGTTGCCAATTCGTCCTGCCCTTGCAATATATCGCTCATCCACTTTCCATTCTACCAATAAAGATAAAGGGGCCTAAGCAAGTGCCTAGCCCCTTTATCTTCTCAAAAAAAGGTCTGCTGCGGAGCGCGTTCTTTCAGGCCTCTTTAGCGCCGAAATCAGGCTCCAACTCTGCCCCCTCGGAAACAACTGAGTTGCCATCCGGAAAGGCGCGCTACAATTCTTTCAAAACCGCATTTTTAAATAGAGTTCAGGGGTGGAACGCCTGCTTTCAGATGCATGCGAAAAGCGTCTACTGAGCGGCTGCATAGAGCCGGGAAACTTCTTCCCAGTTAACCACATTCCAAAAGGCTTCGATGTAGGCTGGACGAAGATTTTGGTAGTTCAAATAATAGGCGTGCTCCCATACGTCCAGGGCGAGGATCGGCGTTCCATCCCCAGACATGAGCGGACTATCTTGATTGGGCGTACTGAGGACGTCTAATTTGCCGTCCTTAACCACCAGCCAGGCCCAGCCGCTACCAAAGCGAGTGGTGCCGGCAGCAGCGAATTTCTCCTTGAAGGTATCCATGCCGCCCAGATCACTATCGATCGCAGCAGCCAGAGCATCGCTGGGAGCGCCGCCAGATCCGCTCAAAACGGTCCAGAACAGGCTATGGTTGGCATGGCCGCCCCCATTGTTGCGCACTGCAGTGCGTATGTCTTCGGGCACGGCTTCGAGATCGGCAATGAGATCTTCAACGTCTTTCCCGGCGAGATCGGCATGTGCTTCGAGAGCAGTATTCACATTGGTGATATAGGTATTGTGGTGCTTGCTGTGATGGATCTCCATGGTGCGGGCATCAATATGGGGCTCGAGTGCGTCGTAGGCATAGGGGAGGTCTGGAAGAGAATAGGCCATTTTATTTATCCATCCTTTGGTTAGAGGTTTTTTGTATTTAACCAGTTTTGAGCTTGGACATACCCATCCGGGCCCGATGGTCTTTTGCGACGGCTTGCAGGGCATCTGCAGCCAAGACAGCACAGTGTAACTTCATGGGCGGCAGGCCACCCATCGCTTCGGCAATATCTTCTTTTTGGAATTGCTGGCAAATAATTGCTCCAGATGGTACTAAATATAAATGGAACAGTAGTAATTCTCTTGGAGTTG
>CAXFTV010000699.1:0-3909 GCA_964005845.1 uncultured bacterium | reverse complement strand
TTCCCGCACGTCCGCCTGGCCGTGCCGGGCGACCAGGGGTTTTTCAAAAAAAAGCCGCCGCGGATTCGCTTTGAGCACTTCGCTTGCGGCCTCGAGACGCTCGGTTTCCCGGGTCAGGATCAGGATGGCGTCTGGCTCCCAGTCCACCAGGGCCGCCGCCGAATCGAATACCCGACCGCCGAATTCCGCGGCAATGGCTTCGGCCTTGGCGCCGGTGCGGCTGTAATAACCCAGCTCGACAGCCGCCGCTGCCGCCAGGCAGGGGACGTAGTTTTGCCGCGCCACCTTGCCGGTGCCGACCACGCCAATTTTTATTTTCATGTTGCGATTCTCCTCTTGCTGATTAAAGTCCGCCGCCTTCCCGGCCTTTAATATGGCCATCCCCAGGCAAACCAGAAAGACCTAAAAAAACGGGCTCGAATCTTCCATGCGGGCGGCGCGACCTTCTTTGCAATGGATTCGCCGATCTGCTTTCAGCGCCGCGCCAGCCGTGCCGCCAACGCCGCCCGCATCCTGGTAGAAAAGGAGATCCTGGCCCTCGGATAGGACTTGACACTCGGGATTAAAAACTCCTTCTTTCCCGCACTTTTACCCCGCCGATAGAGCACGGCGATTGCTATAAAAAACCTAAGAAGCCGTCTTAAAATTCGCTCTGTGGCCGCGCGCAGTCCAGATTGGAGTTTTGAGACGGCTTCGTAAGATAAAAGCACGAGGTGAGGACCAAATGACAGATACGCGCTTGACTCGACAACAGACCAACTTCTTCAACACTTTCGGCTACCTGCACTTCCCGGGACTCCTGGCCGACTGCGTCGACCGCATCAGCGAAGAGTTCGAAAAGGTCTGGGCCGCGCACGGCGGTGGCCACCACGGCAAATTACACGACGCGAAGCAGCGCTCCTGTATCGTGCCCTTTCCCGATCAGAACGAATACCTGAGCAGCCTGCTCGACGATCCCCGGATTCACGATATTGCCGCCGGCCTGCTGGGCGACGACTTCAACTACACCAGCGGCGATGGCAATCTGTACGTCGGCAATACGCGCTGGCACTCCGATGGCTATGACGGCACGCGGATTCCCAGCATCAAGATCGCCTTCTACCTGGACAAATTGACGCGCGACACCGGCGCCGTGCGCGTCATTCCGGGCAGCCATCGCTGCGGCGAAGGATACGCAGATACCCTGCAAGCCGAAATCGGCGACAGCCAGGAAAAGTGGGGCGTGGCGCCCGCCGAGGTGCCGGCCGTCATAGTGGAAAGCGAGCCGGGAGATATCGTGGTTTTCTGGCACAACACCAAGCATGCGGCCTTCGGCGGCGCGGCGCGGCGCCGGATGTACACGATGAATTTTTACGAACACGTGCCCGCCGAACGCCTGCAGGACTTCCAGGACGCCCTGGCGCACGAAGGACGGTTCTGGATCGACCACATCCTCGGCGAAACAATGGTAAATACGGCGGGGCCGGAGCGAATGGTGCACCTGCAGCAGGTGATCGAAAACGACTTCAAGGTAAGGGAAGTACACGCCCGCCTGCGGCGCGAGCGCAGCGAACCATCGCGCGGCTAAAAGCCCTGCGACAAAATCCCCGGCGCTCCCAGAACGTGGCTGTAAGAAGCCGTCTCAAAACTCCAATCTGGGCTGCGCGCGGCGGCCTAGCGGCGGCTTTGAAAGCGGCGAAAATAGAGCGCCCCAAGGGCGGTAAAACGCCAGACGCTAAGCTCCTTTCGCCAGGCCGCCGATATGGCGCAGTATTGCCATTGGAAATTGCCGGAACTCCCGTGCTATAAATCGACCCTCAGAGCCAGGGGGGCTCGATCCCCGATTCTCGCCCCAATTTTTCGAGGTCTTCCAGGGCATCCAGCGCCAGGGGAATGCCCTCGCGGCGGTACTCCTGCTCCTTGCGGTGTTCGATGGTGCCGGGCAAAGTGGCCTCGTCGTAGCCGCGCACGGGGCGCATATCCTGGCGCACCCCGGACACCAGGGCGTCGATGCCGCGGCGAAACTCCGCGGCCGGCACAAAGAGGGCTATATCCATTACGATAACCAGCCCGCCCATGCGTGCGGCCGGCCATTTTTCGCTCACTTCCCGGGCGCGCTCGTGCCCCTGGCCGACGAAGACGCCGCCCAGCGCCGTGCCGACGCCCGTATAGCCCATGGACTTGAAGAAGGCCGCGGGAATGAGTTCCTGCAGTGCATCGAAGGGCTCGCCGCGCTGATAGTCGGCCATAATACAGGTAGCGCCGTCGAGCACCAGGGGTGGTTCATCCTCGGAGGGCAGGCCGAAGCACAGGGGCGGATTGCCGTAGTAGGCGGCCTGTCCATCCTTATTGTCGACGTAGTACTGGGGATAGGCCCCCTGCACCGAAAAGGCGGTGCAACCGGCCTGCATGGCGCGGTGCACGTAGTGACCGGCCGCGCCGTAGTGACCGATGTGACAGACCGCGCCAATGCCCACCCCGGTTTCCCTGGCTTTGGCGATGGCCTTTTCCGTCGCCAGCATCATGGGTGCGTAACCCAGACTGCCGTCGCCGTCCAGGTGCACGGCGTTGGCCGTTTCTTTGAGGATGGTGAACTGGGGATCGGGATTGACCTGGTTACTGCGCACGGAGCCGCAGTAACCAGGCAGAGTGCGGCTGCCGTGCGAGCGCACCCCGCGCAAATCCGCATTGGTGAGCAATTCGGCCAGTTGATCGGCGTGCGCCCTGGACAAACCGGCATTCTGGGCACAGGCTGCGGCAAAGCGCTGGAGCTGGACGGCGGGAATGCGTTTGAATTCTTCGGGAGGACTATTCATAGGTGTGTTGAATGCCTTCTCTCTAAGAGTGGATCAGGTGGACGTATTCGCCGCGCCTTCATACGCTATCGACGCACTCGACGCCGACCGGAAGGGCGCACCAGAACAATTGGCACTAGAACTCGAAAACTGCTGCATACATGTGCTCCTAGGGATCCTTCGTTCTCGTTGCCTTGCCCGATAAAAACGCGACGTCCCTAGCGAAGGACAACTACCTACCTCGATGTCGCCAGGTTATAACCCAGCCAAACCAGGGCCAGGCCAAGCAGAACCTGCACCCCTACGTTGAGGATCGCGCGCAGATATTCCGCCTCCCGGAGCATGGCGAAGGTCTCGTAGCCGAAAGTCGAAAAGGTGGTGAATCCGCCCAGGATGCCGACGAGCGCAAAGCGGCGGAACTCCGCTCCAAACAACTGCCGGGTCTCGACCAGGCCGACGATCACCCCGATCGCCAGGCAGCCCACGAGGTTGACCACCAGAGTCCCGTACGGAAAGGCTGCACCAGGTACCTGTCTCTGCACCAACCCGCTGAGTCCGTAGCGCGCCAGGGCGCCAAGGAAGCCACCCAAACCGACGACGAGTGCACTGATCAGGGCCGTTTTCAAGTTTATCTCCACCCTTTTGAACACGAGATGGCCCGAAAATGGACCGATGAGCGGCCAAGCAGAAATTGGACCGCCCCGCGTTTTATGCAATCCGGGACGACAGAACGGCCCCTGCATCTGCTCGGTGCTAAAAAGCCCCCGACGCCTTTGCCGCAAAATGCCACGCGCAGCGGGCGGAAGGCTAATCGCGCTCCTTTTGCTTGCGGATCCAGCCCCACAACAGATTGTCGCGCTGATTGCCGGCCGCCAGGTATTCCGCTTTCAAACGCGTCAGCTCGTCCCCTTTGTAATTCTCCACCGGGCGACCGCGGGCGTCCAGCTGGATGCCGTACTGGGCTGCCGCGTTGCCACCGAAAATCGCGCGCTTACTCGGACCATCGGCCGGCCCGAGCGGTGCGAGACCGCACTTGTCCTGCAGATCCGCCGGTACTTCGATGCGCCGGAAGGCTTCGATCTGCCACTGCGGCGAGCCGAACCAGATCGAATCGGTGCCCCACAAGACGCGATCC
>CAXFTV010000698.1:0-3713 GCA_964005845.1 uncultured bacterium | reverse complement strand
TGATTGCACCTGGGGGAGCGGATTCGCGATAAAAGCTATCGCGCACCGCCAGGCGCAATCCCCTTTTTTCAAGTCTTTTCCGGGCTTTGCCAATGCCGTATTGGCGCAGCTCGGGAACTCCAACTCTGGCGACATTGACTATATTGGGCATGATCAGAAAATCCAGTGCCACTAGAGTTGCGATGCCAGTTGCGGCAGCGATGGAGAACAAAAAAAACAGTTTGCGCAAGACCCTCATAGTATTCTCTTGCGGATACGGGCGGCGAAGCCCCCGTCTCCGGGATCCCGTCCCGGCAAAGTCTGAATAAAACGACCGGCCCAGGGCTGGCCCGGGAAGTAGTCGGATGCCGGTTCCAGCACAGCCGTGCCGTTCGCATTTAGGAAGCGTTCGATCAGGGCGTCATTTTCCTCCTTTTCCAGGCTACAGGTGCTGTATACGAGAACACCCCCGGAGCGCAAGCGGGCAAAAGCTCGTTGCAAGATGGAATACTGCAATTCTACCAGACCCGAAAGTTGGGTGGCTTGTTTGCGCCAGCGCGCCTCGGGGTGGCGCCTCAGTATGCCGGTGCCGCTGCACGGCACATCTGCCAGGATTCGGGCAAATTGTCCAGTGCCACGGGTGCGGGCATCTTGAACGACCGGCCGGATACTTTGCAAGCGTAGCCTGAGGGCATTCTCACGCACCAGTTGCAGGCGCTTTAAAGAGCGATCGGCGGCTACGATCAGACCCTGGTCCTGCATGGCTATGGCCATCTGGGTAGTTTTGCCGCCTGGGGCGCTACAGAGGTCGAGAATGCGCTCCCCGGGGTGGGGATCGAGCAGGGCGACAGCTAATCCGGCACTGATATCCTGTACCTGGAAGAAACCGGCCTGGTAGGCCTGGGAGTTAAAGAGACCCTCCGGTTCTTCTATGTTGAAGTAACCGGGTAGGGGACCGACCGGATGCAGAGCCTGGAAGGTCGGCTGCAGGTTCGCTGCCAGCTTGTCCTCGTTAACGCGCAGGGGGTTTGCACGAATGTAGAGAGGTGCCTCTTTATTGTCGGCTTTTAACAAGGCCTCGGTTGCATCTTCGCCCCAATTTTTCAGCCAGCGTTCCACCAGCCATCTGGGGTGTGAGTAATAAACGGCCAGATGGGCGCTGAGGTCTTCGTGTCGGGAGGGGTATTGAATGGTGTCGGCTCGGCGCAGTATCTGGCGCAAAATTGCGTTGACCAGGGAGACCACGCCGCCGTGGCCAAAATGCCTGGCCAGTTCGACCGAGGTGTGGACAGCAGCCCGGTCCGGAATTCGGTCGAGCCAGAAGATCTGGTATACGCCCAGGCGCAGGATCTGGCGAATCCATGGAGAGCATGAGGAAATGGGTCGCCGGGCAAACTGGTCGACGATCCAGTCCAGGCGTTTGCGCCAGCGCACCGTCCCCAGTACAAGATGGCGAACAAAGCGCCTGTCAAGGGGGGTTAGGGCGCTGTCTTGGAGGCACTTGAGGTGATGTTCCAGCGAGGCTTCTCTGGTCTCAAATTCCCCAAGTAGGTGCACGGCCATGTGGCGGGCTGAATCTATTCTTTTCATGGGGCTCTCAGCGCAGAAGAACCATGGGGCGGACGCGTTCCTCAAATCCCTGGCGCACCCTGAAAAAATAGAGGCCGCTGGCGAGGATGCGTTCCTCGGATCCGCGCCCATCCCAGCGGATGAGATGATGGCCGGGACGCAAGTGTTCTTCCCACATGCTTTTGACGACTTGTCCGCTTGTATTCAAGATGTCGATTTGCAGAATAGAGCCTGAAGCAGCGGGGACAAAGAGGGGGAAAATAGTGGTGGAGTTAAAGGGATTTGGATAGTTCTGCCCGAGGTGCAACTGCTGCGGCAGCTGGAGATCGGCCCCTTCCAAAATTGTAGTTGTCCCCATGGCCCAGGTGATGCTCGAGGATGCACAGCGGAGTCCTTCCTCGAGCTCGACGCAGACCGTCACCAACGCTTTGCCGCCCTTGTGCCCGGGCCCGGGTTCTGAGTCCAGCAGGATAAGGGAATCACCGCGGTAGTTGCTGAGGGCGACATCCTCCCGGGTCTGGCCGGGATTGACAAGAGTGAGATTTTCAAAGCCGGCGAGGATATAGATCGGGGAGTCGCCCTGGTTTTCAATGATCCAGTTAAACTCTCCCACCGCAAATAGGCCTTGCTGAAAAAATCTGGCTCTGAGCACGACCTCGCCGCTGCTCTGGTCGAGGGCCTCACCTTTGGAAGCAGGAGAGAGGAAGGTGTCAGTTTGCTCCGGGCTGACGAAAAGGGCATCTTCCAGGAGCTGATCCGAGGTATCGCAGTAATTCCTCAAAATGGCCGCTTGCAGGGGGCGAATGATATCCCGTTCGGTAAAAGATGGACCCAGAGAAACTTCTTCGAGCCAGATTTCAACCCGGGTTTCTGGCCCCACGTGAGGTGCCAGTTCAAGGCTAAAGTTGGCCAACAAGGCCTCGCCGTTCAGGGCTCCTTCGGAAAAAGAGGCCATGCCGAATTCCGCCCGGTTGGCCTCGATTTGTGGTGGGAAGGGGGCCAGCAAACCTTTGTCTCGAGGTCCATCCCCCAGTGTGGCGCTAGCGCCGACTATGGCATTTTCGGGTTGCCAGCTGAAGGTTATGAGCACCTGGCGGGCATTGACCATATGGCGTCCCAGAACAGAGAATTCGATCAGGTCGCCACCTTTTAAACCGCAAGGTGCGCTGGACTGGAGAATCCCCAACTCTACCCCTGCATTTTCACCGGCGCCAGCGGGTTGACACGCATAAATCGCGAGGGCAGTGAGGGCGAAAAACAGTCTTGGCACGAGAAACTCCAGTCCGAATAAATGCAAAAAAAAGGCGGGTTCAACAATACTTTGCACTTGGCAATATCGTTCTGCAATCTTTAGGTTTAATGTAAATAACTATCCTCGCAGAGCAAGGAAGAAATACGCCAGCTTGACGGTGATTTGCCGGTGGTTTTATATTGAAGTGCCTAGAGCTTGGTCGATGGCTGCAAAACTCGGTCAACTAGCTACAAGGGCTTTGAGTGGCGTGCAAATTTCGCTGCAACCCTACTAACTCCCCACCGAAAAAACAAGAATCCGATGCGCATTTACCCCGTCTGGGATATCTTATACCAGGGCAGTTTTGCTTCTCTTACAGATGCTTTGCTCGCTGGCCGGTCATTGAATCCGGAGGATCTGGAGGCCGGGCCGGAGCGCTTGCACCCGCCCGAATTGCTGCTTGATATGGAGCGTGGGGTCGAACGTATCCGGCAGGCGATTCACCAGGGGGAAAAGATCCTCATATTCGGCGATTACGATGTGGACGGCGTCGCCAGCACGACCTTGCTGCTGGATTTTTTGCACGCGGTCGGGGCTGCTTGCGATTACCTTTTGCCGGATCGCCATCTGGATGGCTATGGACTGAAGCCATCGGGCGTGCGCCGGGCGATGGAGAAAAAAGCCGATCTCATCATCACGGTTGACAATGGAATCTCGGCCTTTGAAGCACTGGAACTCGCTCGTGGCAATGGACTCGATATCGTCGTTGTGGACCACCATCAGCAACTCGCTTCGCTGCCACCTGCCCACAGCATTATAAATCCCAACCGACGTGATTGCACCTATCCATTCAAGGGTTTAGCTGGAGTTGGGGTGACTTTCAAACTGGTCCAGGCCCTCAGCAATGATTTTATCGAGAGTCGGGAGCGGCGCC
>CAXFTV010000697.1:0-9301 GCA_964005845.1 uncultured bacterium | reverse complement strand
TAAATGATGAAGAGCTATGCCCAACGTTAAAGAAGCTATAAACGAATTGATCGAAGAGTCCTATCTGATGGGCTTGTCCGAAGAGGAAATCCGCCAGGATTTCGAGCTTTTTCTCGAGACTTGCTTTGCGGTAATCCACGACAATGTCAAAGATAGAGAAGCGATCACTGGTTTGAGTGAAAACCTGGCGCGTGAAAAAACCGTCATTCTAATCGCCGACCACTCAGAAACTACTGGTCAACCCGAAATTGGGTCGGGGGATGGCGGTAAAAATTCCAGTGAAGTCTTTGCCGAAAAGGTCGCTCGCCGCAAGAGATTAATTTTGAAGATTATAGCTCAGTACGATCCCAATTTGGTGCGCCTTATCGACGAGCAACGCTTCCAGGGAAAAGTTCACGAAGAGGTGGTGCGGCCAAAATTCAAGATGAAAAAGCGGCCGAATTGGGAAAACCTGCAGACCGTTTTGCTCAAGGTGGGCTATGCTGCTACGATTGGTCTCATCGTCTTGCTGATATTTGGCTTAATTCAATAATCCCGAGGAGGAAATGGAGTACCCTGCGGGTTTGCCCCACTGCCGTGCAAGAACTGCACCATTTTTCCCCATTTTCCCATCCAGGTTTCACTTTTTTTCACTCTTAATTTCTAACTGAACAGAGAGGTGCCGGGGCGCTTCTCTGTTTTCATATAATAAGATGCCTAAACGTACAGATATTAATAAAATAATGCTTATAGGTTCGGGCCCGATCGTAATTGGTCAGGCCTGCGAGTTTGACTATTCAGGCACCCAGGCCTGCAAGGCACTCAAGGAAGAAGGCTACGAGATCGTCCTCGTCAATAGCAATCCGGCCACTATTATGACAGATCCGGAGATGGCGGACAGAACTTATATAGAGCCTATTACACCTGAGGTTTGCGAAAAGATTATCGCCCGAGAGAACCCCCAGGCTTTACTACCTACGCTCGGCGGCCAAACCGCACTCAACACGGCAGTGGATTTGGGTGCTGCCGGAGTCCTCGATCGTTATAATGTCGAGTTGATCGGCGCTCGTTTGGACGCTATCAAAACTGCTGAAGACCGCGGCTTGTTCAAGGAGGCGATGGACCGGGCGGGGTTGGAAATGCCGCGCGGATATTTTATTCACTCCCTCGAAGAAGCTATGCAACATCAGGTTGCACTGGGCTTCCCCTGCATCGCTCGTCCTTCCTTTACCATGGGCGGATCTGGAGGAGGAATTGCCTACAACATAGAAGAATTTGAACAGGTGGTACGACATGGCCTCGACCTCAGTCCGATCGATGAGGTTTTAATAGAGGAGTCGGTAATTGGCTGGAAAGAGTTCGAATTAGAAGTAATGCGCGACCATAACGACAATGTCGTAATCATTTGTTCTATCGAAAACTTTGATCCAATGGGGGTCCATACCGGAGACAGCATTACCGTTGCACCTGCCCAAACGCTCAGCGATAAAGAATATCAGATTCTGCGAGATGCCGCTATCGTGGTCATGAGGACCATTGGAGTGGATACCGGGGGCTCGAATATTCAGTTTGCAGTAGAGCCAGATACGGGCCGTATGGTAGTTATCGAAATGAATCCCCGGGTTTCCCGAAGTTCGGCGCTGGCCTCCAAGGCGACGGGTTTTCCAATAGCCAAAATCGCTGCCAAACTTGCTGTTGGATATACTCTTGATGAGATCCCCAACGATATTACCAGGGAAACACCGGCCTCCTTTGAGCCCACGATAGACTATGTGGTAACCAAGATTCCGCGCTGGACTTTCGAGAAATTTCCCGATACTCCCGACGTGCTGGATACGCAGATGCGATCCGTCGGGGAGACGATGGCCATCGGCCGGACTTTCAAGGAGTCGTTGCAGAAAGGATTGCGTTCATTAGAGATCGGGCGTGCAGGGTGGGGTGCGGATGGGAAAGATTTTGAGGCTGGGAAAATTGGCGAAAAAGAACTTAGCGAACATCTGGCCGTACCCAATTCTCAACGTCTTTTCTATCTGAAGGCTGCCATTGAAAAAGGCTATACCTTAGAGCAGCTATACAAGTTGACGCGGATCGATTCCTGGTTTCTGGACAACCTTTTCCAATTGATAGAACTGGAGGGGCAGCTCGGGCAGGGCGGACTGCTTGAAGATGAAGTTCTTTTACGGCGGGCCAAGGAATACGGCTACAGTGACCGGCAACTGGCCTTTCTGCAGGATTGCAGCGAGGAGGAAGTGCGTTGCAAACGCAAGAGTTTGGGTATTGGCCCGGTATTTAAAACAGTGGATACCTGTGCTGCCGAATTTGCCGCCCATACGCCCTACCATTATTCCACCTACGAGCGCGAAGATGAATCCGAACCTAGCCGGAATAGGAAAATATTGATCCTTGGAGGGGGCCCTAATCGGATTGGTCAGGGTATTGAATTCGACTATTGCTGTGTGCATGCCTGCTTTGCCCTGCGCGAAGATGGTTTTGAGACCATCATGGTAAATAGTAATCCCGAAACCGTAAGCACTGACTACGATACAGCAGATAAACTTTATTTCGAACCCCTTACGGTCGAGGATGTACTGGCAATTGTCGATCGCGAACAGGTGGACGGGATCATCGTACAGTTCGGTGGCCAAACACCCTTGAATCTGGCGGCAAAGCTGGAAGAAGCCGGCGTCAAAATCGTCGGTACTTCCCCCGGCAGCATCGATCTGGCCGAAGATCGGGAACGCTTTGGTGCTTTGTTGCAACGCTTGAATATTCGCCAGCCCGAAAATGGCATGGCCCGCAGCGTCGACGAAGCTATTTTGGTAGCCGATCGCATTGGATTTCCCCTGCTGGTGCGGCCATCCTACGTCCTGGGCGGTCGGGCGATGGTCATTGTCTACGACGTCGGTGGTCTGGAAACTTATATGAA
This sequence comes from uncultured bacterium, assembly GCA_964005845.1. GTDB lineage: Bacteria > Latescibacterota > UBA2968 > UBA8231 > UBA8231 > CAXFTV01. The sequence continues at coordinate 6,396 of CAXFTV010000697.1, read as the reverse complement.
GGAGGCCATCAATGTCTCTCCGGAACATCCAGTATTGATCGACCGCTACCTAGAAGGGGCGCAGGAATTCGATGTCGATGCTGTTGCCGATGGACGGGAAGTCGTTATCGGCGGCATCATGCAGCATATCGAGCAGGCCGGGGTCCATTCTGGAGACAGCGCCTGTGTCTTGCCGGCTCACGATATTACTCAGCAGAATCTCGACTTGTTGCGAGAGTATACCCACACTCTCGCTCATGCCCTCGGGGTGGTTGGCCTGATGAATGTGCAGTATGCCATTCACGCAGATACCGTATACGTAATCGAAGTAAATCCTCGCGCTTCCCGAACCGTGCCATTTGTGTCCAAGGCTATCGGTACTCCGCTGGCTAAGATCGCCGCCAGGTGCATGACTGGAAAGAGCTTGCGCGAGCAGGGTTTTACAGAGGAAATCGTGCCGCGGCATACCTCGGTAAAGGAAGCAGTATTGCCATTCATAAAGTTCCCAGGCGCAGACAGCTTGCTGGGTCCGGAAATGAAATCCACAGGAGAGGTTATGGGGATTGGAGAGGGCTTTGGGATGGCCTTCTTTAAGGCCCAGATGGGGGCTGGCTCTGTCTTGCCTGACAGTGGAAAGGTATTTATCAGTGTCGCGGACCGGGACAAAGAGAGCGTAGTAGAGATCGCGCGCAGTCTGCAACAGGCTGGTTTGGTATTGCTGGCTACTCAGGGTACGCGAGATTTCCTCAGGCAGCATGGCATTGAAGCCCAGGAGATGCTCAAAGTACACCAGGGCCGACCCCATATTGAAGATGCTATTCGCAGTAAAATGGTCAATCTGGTGATTAATTCTCCTCAGGATGATCCCTCCCAACGCGATGGTTATGTGGTGCGGCGAGCCGCCATTATGAATAATATTCCCTACACCACTACAATGGCAGGTGCGCGCGCGGCAGCAGCGGGAATTCTGGCCCTGCAGCAGGAAAAAATTACGGTACAGGCCCTCCAGGACTACCATCGCGGGGGATAACTTCGGTCTTTACCCCCATTTGCAGGGGAAATTTAGCTCGGGGCGCCATTCTGGAGTTCCTATGATTTTCCTACGTCTCTCCCTATTTAGTGTCTTCCTGTTCTCTTCTTCCTGCGTTTATTTTAATACCTATTACAACGCCCAGAAATACTTCCGCCAGGCAGAAAAAATCCGCCGGACCCACATGGAGGAAGAGGCAAATCGGGGAGGGGAAAGGAGTACTGCTTTGCGATCCCCTCAGAAGGCAAACAGGCTGTACGAGCAGGCCGCCCAGAAAGCTTGGGAGGTGATGGAGAAATTTCCCGACAGCGATCTGGTCGATGATGCTGCCTACCTCATGGGGCGAGCATTCTATTGGCAGGGCAACTACCTCTACGCAATCCGCACATTCAGTGATCTGGAGGGCAAATTTCCAGATAGCGAGTTTTATGACCGGATCCGCTACTGGCGTGCCCTTTGTTATGAGGCCCAGGGAGATGAGCAGGCAAAAGAATTATTTCGCAGCCTCTTCACCGCTGGCAAGGGCGAAGTAGCCTATCAGTCCGGTTACAGGCTTGGGGAAATCGAATTCGCGGCAGAAAATTATGCCGCGGCAGCGCAGGAATATCAGACTACCTTAGATGCTTTTCCCCAAGCGGATACAAGAGCCGAACTCTACCTGCGGCTTGGAGAATCTTTTTTTGCCCTAGAGGATTCTGCGCGCTATGCAGAGAGGCTGAGCGCTTTTTCCCGCGTGCGCCAGGAGTCTCCTACCACTGGCGTTGAATACAAGGCCCGGCTGCTCAGCGGGAAGGTATATTACGCCATGGGAGATGTGGAAAGTGCCCGTACCACCTATACCGATCTCCTTAGGGAATCCAGGTTCAGGCCATTTGAAGGTCAGACCAGGCTGGCTATTGGTCAATACTACCAGGAGCGCCATCTGCTAGATGAGGCCCTGCATGAATACGAACAAGTGCGCGATGATTTCCCCAAGAGCGAATCTTCGGCCATGGCGCTGTTTCGCACCGGTTTACTTTACCTGCAGGAATTTGGAGATACGGAGCGTGCCGAAGAATATTTTAAAGAAATCCAGGCGGAAAAGAGCGGTTCGGAGGCCTCAAAACTGGGTCGAGAAATACTTAAAGACCTCCAGGAGCTTGAACGTTTGCGCCGCCGCATTCACCGGGCGGATTCGCTCGCCGCGGCAGCAACGGAGACCGCAACGGCCATTGTAGATACCTCCGCAGGGGAGGGACTGAAGCTCGAAGCTGTCGAGGTGGATCAGGAAAATGGGCCCGATTCACTGGCGGTGCTGGAACCGGATAGGATAGATTCGCTGCTAACTCCTGCCGCGCCCTTGGCCGATTCCTTGGCAATAGAAAATATGGTGCCGGATTCGCTGGGGGGGAAGAAGGCCGAGTTAGCGGATTTGAGTCGAACTGGAGAAGAAAGCGGAGGGGGGTTGAGTAGCGAGGCCGAGAAATTGATGGATGATCTTTTTGATATGGCAGAAATTTTTCGCCACAAGATCGAACAACCGGATTCCGCCGCCCACTACTATGCGGAGATTACCCGGCGCTTCCCGCAGTCGGATCAGGTTCTCAGGGCCCTTTACGCCATTGCCTGGGTAAATATCGAATTAAAAGGGGATATGCCCGCAGCATTGCCATTTCTCGAGCGGATTATAGAAGATTACCCCTCTTCGGAACATGCGAATGCGGCCCGCCGTTATCTGGACTTAGAAATTCAAATAACGGCGGAAGAACTGGCTGCAGAGGAATTCCTTGGCATAGAAAAACTCCTAGTCGGCGATGCAGAGGCAATTGATATTTATGGGCCACTACTTGATAGTCTAGTGCAAAAATATCCGGCAACACGGGTAGCAGCCCGGTCCGCCTTTCTGGCTGCCAGGCAGTATGAGAATGTTCTGGGCGATACACTTGAAGCAGAAAGTCGCTTCGATAGAATTTTAAACGAGTTTCCCAGCTCGCCCTTTGCCAAACTGGTCAAAGATCGTCGCGAGAACCAGCGTTTGGGCGGACTGGCCAAGCTAGCGCGGGGGATCAAATCTTTGGCGGGAGGAACCAAGCCCGGGGAAAAAATTGAAATCATTGCCGTGGAACCGGATTCGGCTGATTCCGTAATTCTTGCTCGAAAGCATTTCCACTTTGCACTCAGAGCCTACTTGCGCAGCGAATTCGAAAAAGCTCTTGAACAGTGTGAACTGAGCCTGGAGCAAATGAAGCGAAATCCCGACGTATTTTATTACAAGGGCAATATGCTCTCCCAACAGGGTTATAACCAGGATGCGATAGATGAGTATCACCGAGCTCTCCACTATAACGGCAATTATCTTGGAGCATATTATGGGCTCTTTAACGCCTACTTGAGTGAGGGCAGAGCCGATTCGGCCAATTTTTATCTGCACGAGATAGTAAGTAGAGATTCCCGCAGTTTTCAAATACAATACTTGGTTGAGGAAATTCCCGGATTGCGCCCATCGGAGAAGGAAGATCAGGATTTGTACATACTTGAAAAGTTAGAATTGCAACATCCAGAGGACAATCTGTCTTTGCGCCAAGGTCTTCTGCGGTTGGAGGAATTGCCCCTGGTGCGAAAAATTGTCGCAGCGAAATACCCCCAAGGGGCACGGGGCGATTCGGCAGAGGTCATTCTCGATATCCTCATAGGTCGAGACGGTAGGGCCGAAGCCATCGAAGTTTTTAAGGGCGATGAACCCTTCAAAAGTGCCGCCATGGAAGCAGCGCGGGAATATCTGTTCTACCCGGGAGAAAAGCGTTCGAAAAAGAATGAAGAAAATAAAGTTCGCGTCTGGGTGGAGTTGGTCGTGCCGGTAAAACCCGAAGAATTGGCAGTGGCCCAGGGCGAGGATCCGGGGGGGCAGCCCAACGCGAGAACTGGGGCAAGACTCGATAGCACTTTTAGGGATACGGTTTCGGGTCTGCCGGAATTGAACGACTATCCAGATAACCTCGAAGCGCTACCGAAATGAGTGAAACTTGCATGAAGGATTTAGCTGGCAAGGTGCTATTCAACCTTGAAGTTGCCGAAGATTTTTACCTTTTGCGCCTCGCTGTCCCCCAAATAGCAGAAGGAGTGGTTCCAGGGCAATTCGTGGAGGTGAAGGTCAGCAGTAATTATTCACCTTTTTTGCGCATTCCCCTCAGCATCTGCAAAACCGACCCGGCCCTTGGCACGATAGATCTTCTATATGAGGATTTGGGTCCCAAGAGTAGGGCCCTGAGCCTGCAGCAGCCCGGGTGTGAGATCGCCGTCCTGGGGCCCCTGGGTAATGGGTTTAAAGTGACGGAGGGGGATCGGACAGCCATGCTGGTGGGGGGAGGTATAGGGATCCCACCCTTGCTTTTTCTGGCAGGGGAACTGCGGCGTGCTGGTCGGCAAGTAGTACTTCTCGTGGGAGCACGGAATGGCAAAAAACACTTGCCCGATAATCTGTTGAACGCCGCCGCAGGGGAAATACGAAAAGCTACCGATGATGGTAGTGCCGGGCACCATGGTTTGGTGACCAATTTATTGACTGAAAAGCTGACCGGGGGCAAAAGGTTTAGCGTCTATACTTGTGGGCCCCATGCCATGATGGCTGCGGTAACTGCTATTTGCAAGGGCCATCGGATACCCTGCCAGGCTTCCCTCGAAGAATACATGGCCTGCGGGTTTGGGGTCTGCGTGGGATGTGTCGTTGAACTAAGGCCCCCCGAAAACGAAACTTTTTCATCGCCTTACTTGCAGTACAGCCGCATTTGCATTGATGGTCCGGTCTTTGATGCCCATAGAGTGTGCTGGTGATAAATATGGCCGAACTCGGAGTACAAATTGCAGGCGTGGTATTCGATAATCCGGTTTTACTGGCATCTGGGACATGTGGTTATGGCCAGGAGTTTGCTCCCCTGATCGAACTGGGCCGCATCGGCGGCCTGGTGAGCAAGACGATTACGCCGACCCCGAGAGCGGGCAATCCGCCCCCCCGAATCGTCGAGACTCCTGCTGGCATGCTCAATTCGATTGGCCTGCAAAATCCGGGCCTCGAAGGTTTCGTGCGGGAAAAATGGCCCTTCCTGGCCCAGCTTGATACCCAGGTAGTGGTTAACATCGCTGCACCCACTGCTGAAGAGCATGGGGAAATGGCGGCCCGTCTGGACGAGTTGGAGGGCATTGCTGCCCTCGAGGTAAATATCTCCTCCCCCAACATGAAGGATGGGGGTATGCTCTTTGGCTGTAATCCCGCTGCTTCTGCTGCCGTAATAGCGGCAGTCAGGCAAGCGACTCGCCTGCCGGTCATTGCCAAGCTGACCCCAAATGTCACGGATATAGCTGAAATTGCCCGCGCCGTCGAAAGTGCTGGCGCGGACGCTATCTCGTTGATAAATACCCTTTTGGGCATGGCAATTGATATAAAAAAGAAGCGGCCTATTTTAGCCAATGTCACCGGGGGACTTTCGGGCCCGGCGATCAAACCGGTGGCCCTGGCTTTGACCTGGAAAGTAAGACAGGCTGTTCAACTTCCCTTAATTGGTATAGGCGGTATTGCAACTGCTGGGGATGCTCTGGAGTTTATCATTGCAGGAGCGACTATGATTCAGGTGGGCACCGCCGGTTTCGTCAACCCCAATGCCGGAATGGAAATAGTCGCCGGCATGCAAAGCTACTGTGCCGAACAAGGCATTGATAATATTGCCTCTCTGATTGGCAGCCTGGAAGTGTAGGTGCGTCCCCCCAAACACGGAAGCTATCTCGTCTCAGCCGATGGATTGCAATGGCGCATAGGGTCTGTAGCTGGATCTCTGGAGTATTTTGCATCACTGCACTACTCAGTTGTGTGCCACATCCACTTTACACCCACGAAGTTTCTAACGGCTCAAGGTCTGCTTCTAGTTCAAAAAGGACGCCCAATCCTCCTCCTGAGAGCCCCCTGCCGGCATCTACTGCCCATCCCGTAGATCCAGCCAAAATCTCCACTAAAAATGCCTACCAGATCGGGATGGCTTCCTACTATGGTAAAAAATTCCACGGTCGCAAGACTGCCAATGGTGAGACATTCAATATGTACAAACTTACGGCTGCTCACCGGGTCTTGCCCTTGGGAACATTCATTCGGGTAACTCACCTCGGGAATGGTCACTGGGTTGAAGTCAAGGTCAATGACCGGGGTCCCTTCATCGAGGGTAGAGTACTCGACTTATCTTTTGCCGCCGCACTCGAGTTGGAGATGGTGCAAGCGGGAAAGGCAAAAGTAATGATCGAAATAATCAAACCAGTGAAATAAAGTTTCCCCGCGCCATTGTAGATATTGCTACACAGTCTTGCGTCCCTCCTTACATAAGGTTTAGGCGCCTCTTTTTTTTCTCACAATTATTAAAAAAAAG
>CAXFTV010000696.1:0-23231 GCA_964005845.1 uncultured bacterium | reverse complement strand
GTCGGGCGCGCCCAGCGCTTGGCCATGGGCCGTCACCGGCAGCGCATAGGCCGGCAGGTCCGCGGGCCAGTCGTCCAGCCCACCGTCGATGGTGATGCCGGCCAGCGGCGCGGTGAGGGCAAAGCCGCGCGAGTCCGCGTGGCCGGGCAGAGCCGTAGCGAAAAGCAATAGAATCGTGATGGCAGAGAGAAGGTTCATGCTCTTGAGCCTGGTTGGATACGGAAGAAGAGGAGCCGGCGACACACCAGTCAGCGGCGACCTGCCCCAATATGTGCCTGAACGCACCGTCTCAAGTATACGAATTAGCTGCGCCAGCCGCAGACGATCCACTGCACGTCGGGTACCCCGACCAGCCGACGAGTGATTTTCGCGGCTCGGCGCAAAAACCTGAAAGATTGCGCATCCGGCTTTGCGGACGCTTTTTATGTTATTCGGAGAGCTCGCGAGTAAGCGGAGCAAAACCACCAAGGCGAACCATAGAAATAGGAGCAGCTAGTAAATGGATATTACTCAAGCGCTCGCCGACCTGGGCGCACACCCAAACCTGCTGAGCGATCAGGAAAAAAACGACCTCGATGAAAAGGGCTTTGTAGTTCTCAATGATATAATCGACCCCGAATGGCTCGAGCGCTTGCGCACCCGCTTCGAGGAACTCTGCGAGAAGGAAGGCGTACACGCCGGAACCGAGGTCCACCAGGAACAGGGCACCCGCCGCCTTTCGGACCTGCCCAACAAGGGCGAAGTCTTCGACCGGGTCTATACCCATCCCAGAGTACTGGCGGCCATCCACCACGTGATCGGTCGCGAGTTCAAGCTCTCTTCGCTCAACGCCCGCGACGCCCTGCCCGGTCAGGGCCTGCAGGGCCTGCACGCCGATTGGGGCGAGGACTACGACGGCCGGTTCCACGTCTGCAATTCGGTCTGGCTGCTCGACGAGTTCAGCCGCGAGAACGGCTGCACGCGGCTGGTACCGGGAACGCATAAAGGCCTCAACCCCGGCAACACAGAAATCGATCGGATGGCGGCTCACCCCGACGAGGAATACATCATCGCCCCGGCCGGCACCGTCGCCGTCTTCAACAGCCAGACCTGGCACGGCGGCACCTTGAACCGCAGCGCGGATCGCCAGCGCCGCGCCATGCACTGCTATTTTACCGCCCGCGAATACGGCCAGCAACTCAACCAGGCCGAGTATATCCGCCATTCTACCTGGAAGCGCATATCGCCCGCGGCACGCTATATTCTCGACGTCGATTTGCAGTAGAAAGGCACCTGCGCGCCGCCGCCGCAGGCCGGCACGCGCAGGTGGTGGCAAAGGCTAAGGGACGGTGCCCCGGCGGAACGCCTCAGGCGGTTTGCAGGGGCAGACCCCGTATCTCGGAGTGCCCTTCACTGAAGTCGGTGTGGAAGCAGCAGAAAATATCCCCCTCGGGCAGGACGACGGCGGCCGGATAACCGCAGGCCATGCCCCAGCCCGCGTAGGCTCCGGGCGCCGAACCAGTCCGACCCCGGCTGCGCCAGCAGCGGCAGCGCTTCCCGCTCCAGGTCCAAATTGCCCTCGTTGGACTGGTCGTAGACCATCACCGGCAGCCGCCTGCACCCCGGCCTCGCGCTCGACGCTGATGATGCCGGCGCCCACCGGCACTTGCCCGGCGACTCCTTCGAGCACGAGGCTCAGAACCTGTTCGAATTCCGCTGCGTTGATACCTTCGAACTCTCCCGCCTTGCCGCAGGCGACCACGCCCGCGACGCCGGCTTCGAGCACCCGGTCGAGCTGTCGGTGCATACTGGCGGCATCCACGCTTTTGCCGTCGGCGCTGAAGGGCGTGAAGAGCAGCGCGATGACGCCCTGCAGGGGTTGGCCATTTTTTAGGGTCCTGAGATTTTCCATTTTCATCTTCCGGTGGCTATTCCGCAACAACTCTCGCAGCGGTCGAGTGCCGCCAGAGGGCGGCCCAGCGGAGTCGGATCCGGCGGTGATCAATTTGCCTGATAGACGCAAAATCCCGCTCTTCCCGCGCCGCGCTCGGGAGGCGGGAGAGCGCTTCTGGATCCAGGCCGCTCGGGGCTTAAATGGACCAGCAGATGCGGGCATAATTAAGGATTTTTTCGCGCCCCGGTTCAAGTGATAGAGGTGATTTATATCGCCCTTCCCTTTGCCTGAGGGTATGGGCAGGGGGTATATGCTGAATCGCGGGGGATTTAGAGGGTTTTTTCGGTGGTCATTGGATCGTAGATTTGGTATATTGTACCCTGAAAATATCTGTTTTTCTGTGTCTTACTATCACGGAGGTAATAGTGCCAAAGAAAATATTGGGATTCCCGCTGATGATCGTGGTGGTGGTGGTGGTGAGTTTTGCCGGCTGTGCTACGACGAAGCCCTATGTCGAGTATTACGAGAATGGACAGCTAAAGCAGGAGGGGAACTACAAGAATGGGATACGCGATGGCGAGTGGATTTACTATCGCGAAAATGGCCAAATAGGGTGGGTAAAAAGCTGGAAGAAGGGAAAAAAAGATGGACAATGGATTCGGTATGACGAAGAGGGAAGCATGATTGAGAAATCCTGCTACGAAGTGGGGAGAAGGGTCGATTGTGGAAAGGAAGAATAGAAATCCGCCTTATCCATGCCCAGATGTAGCAAAGGGTTCGCCTCCGGGCATACCAGCCATTGCACCGCAATACCCTCTCTGTTAATCCCCCTGCGGCGCGCGCCTCTTCGACCTTTGCCTAGCGGCGGTCGAGTGCGGCGAAGATTTGTTCCTTTAACTGACCCCTGGACATAGGGCCTCCGTCGCGTCCGCGCTGCCGTTCAGAAATTGAAGATCATATTTCCTTCAAAGCCGTAGGCTCCATCGATAAAAACCCACAGACAGGCGGTGAAGAATTCGCCCAGGACCAGGCCCAGAAAGAAGGGGGTCAAGGTCCTGTAGACGCGCACGCCGCCATAGCGCAGGGTTACCCCTTTGAAAACCCAGGCCATGAAAATCGCCAGCCAGCCGTAGGAAATGATGGTGTAAGTCGAAGAAATTGGAAAGCCGATGGGATGTAGAGGCCACCAAAGAAAGCGCTGGCGCAGAAAGAGCAGCAGGCCCATGAAGCCCCCGCCCAGGGTGGTAAAAGCGAGGCGGGGCGCAAAGGAATTTTCCGGACTGTTGGCCACCGAGGCCATATAGTCGAAAGGCCATTTGGGCGCGCCCACGTAATACCAGCTGTGCAGATTAATGCCGCCATAGGCGTAGGCCAGGGTCAGGGTAAACCAGATGGAACCGGCCAGGCCCACGAGGATGGCCAGTACAATGGCCCAGGGCAGGCGCCGGTCGGGGCGCTCCTGGGTGGAGGTTAGCTTCAGGCTGTGTACCACGGCGTTCATCATGTTGGCGGCGGTCTCGCCGATCCACACCGTGCTGAATCCGAGTCCGGTCATGTTCTTCAGGCCGAGGACCTCGGGTCCCAGGCCGCGGGTGATGAAAGCCTGGGGCACCATGGGGGTCTGGCAGCCGGGCAGGCCGGCTTCGCAAACGATGCGCGACAGGCCGATAAAGACGATGAGAGCGCCGGCCACCAGGAGGACGGCCACGTAGAGGGAGAGTCCGGTCAGGGTCAGCCAGGCCACCATGAAGACGAGGCCGGCCGCCAGGCCCAAGAACGCGCTTCGGGGTGCCACGGTTTCGCGTTCGCCGCGTTCGCCGCGCCGGGCCTTTTGCCAGAGTCCCCCCAGATGGCCGCGCGCGTTCCACAGCACGAACAGAGTCAGCACCAGTAGACCGCCGGCCTGCTGGTGCATCAGTGCCGGCGGCGCACTGCCCGAGTTCCAGATATCGGAGGTTCCTATCTGCAGGCCGATGCGCGTGAAGATTGCCCGCTGGACCACGCCCAGGAGAAAGAACAGCCAGACGCTGAATGAAATGCTCAGGGGCATCAGATAACCCAGACCAATGATGGGCAGATTCAGACGGTAGGGCACGCCCACCGTGCCGCCCAGCATACTGAAGGAGCCGCTCAGGGCGACTTTTTGAAAGAGATCGTTGTAGTTGCCCAGCGAATTCCACGAGTGCAGCAGCAGGGGGAGGGCGAAACCCAGCCACATCAGGCGGTTTTTCAACAGGGCGCTGAAAAAGCTGTCGCTCTGGTCTGCGTCCTCGAGCAGAACCAGGGGCAGCCGGGTCAGCGGAAAGACCAGGCGCTCGTTTTCCACCCACTGGCCGCGCAGCAAAACGCCTAAACAGAAGATGACGCCGTAAAAAACCACTACGAAGGGAATCCAGGTCGCCAGCGGCTTTATCCAGGGCGACCAGGGAATGGTCATACCCCGGGGCAGACCTTCGTAAAAAAATCGCACTGCCTCCCCGTCGGTCGGCGCCAGCCACGGATGGATATTGGGTAAAAAGAGGTTGTCCCACTTGTTCTCGGGCGTAGCGTAGTACATGGCACCGGTGATGACCGAGAGGAAGCTGCCCGTGAAGCCGGTCGTGACCACTACCGATCCCACCAGCATCATGACGTAGATAGTGATCAGTTCAAGCCGCGAGAAGGCCAGTTGCCCGCCGATCCATTTGAGGCCCGGCACGACCAGGGCCACCAGCAAAAAGAAAAAGAGCACGGCGATGATGGGGATGGCGTTGCTGGTCAACTGCGAACCCTTGACCAATAAAATGGCCCAGGGGCTGAGCAGACTGATGGCTCCTACCAGCACTGCCCCGGTCAGCACCGAGCGCCAGGAAACTCCGGAGGAAGGCTGCATATTCATATCTTTTTTCTCGTTGCAGTGCCGGGAGCTGCCCGGGGCACCAGGCCGGTGGGTGCCGGGCTGCTGTAATGCGGTCCCTACGGAAGCCGTCGAGTGCTCTGCTCCCGGGGCGAATTTGCCGATAAGTGCGCCGAGGGAAGTGTAGTAAATCGGTTGCTGGGGGGATGGCCGGATCGATGCTTTCTTCCCGAGCCAGCAGTTTAGAGGCTGCAGTACCTGCCGCTTTCTGGCCCAAACTACTGTTCCATTGATTCGGAGACACCGCTTAAATATAGGGCATATGGGGTTTTTACACAGGCGCGCTTGGGAATCCTGGTGAAACTTGCCGCTAGCCGTGGCCAAATTACGAGGACTTTTACCGCCTGCCGTCCGCGGCCTCCATCGGCCTGCGCGTGGGGGTGAAATTCATCCGGTTGTGGAGAAAATTGAATTTGGACGAAGATTCGCTATTTTTATCACTGGAGGGTACTGCTTGGTAGCGGGAAGCGGAAGAGCGCTGCACTCCAGGCGGCAAAGGGGGCAGGTGCCTTTTGCAAAACCGGGATTGGATTCCCAAAGCCGCAGCGGCGGGATTTGGAAATGAGCCTGTTTGATTTCTCGCAGGCGATTCGATACACCTCAATGCGACTATGGTAGAGACGGCAAAAATCCTCTCTATGTGGCCTGGTTCGGGGCGCTGCGTCGGCGCACTGGTCGGCCTTGTCGTCACTCTGGTCAGCACCTTGCTGGCGGGATGTGCGAGCGCTACAGGACCGGCTGAAGAAAACGGCCTGGTATCGCTGTGCTCGGAGGTGCCTGGCAGCATCTGTACCTGGGCGGGCACGGGCCATCCAGGCTGGGATGGCGATGCCCAGCCGCTGCTGGCATCGCGATTCTACTGGCCCATAGATGTGACGATTGTCCCCACGGGGGAAGCTTATATTATCGACTGGAACAACCACCGGGTGCGCCGCGTGCGGGCAGACGGGAATCTGGAAACGGTGATCGGCACCGATTTCGTGGGCGATGGTCCCTACGACGAGTCCGACCAGGTTTTGCCCGGCGCTTTGGGAACCACCGTCCATCTCAATCACCCCCCCCATCTTCTGCCGCTGGCGGACGGCACCCTGCTGCTGACCGCCTGGCACAATCACAAGCTGCGCACCTACGATCCAGCGAGCGGCCTGGTGCAGGTAATATGCGGGGCCGGCCCCGGTTATGGGGGCGATGGCGGCCCCGCCCGAGAGGCCCTTTTGAGCCAGCCGAGCCAGACGGTACTGGGACCGGAGGGGGAGCTCTACACCCTTGACCAGCGCAACCAGCGGGTGCGCAAGATCGCTCCAGACGGCACCATCGGCACCGTGGTCGGCACCGGTGTGGCCGGTTTTGCCGGCGACGGGGGGCCTCCCCGGGAAGCCCAGATCCGGTTGCCCGACGGCAGCAATCCGCCCCCGGGGGGGGCGCTGGCATTCGGGCCGCAGGGGCGTCTCTACATCGCCGATACCCTCAACCACCGCATCCGCCGGGTCGATTTTGAGCTCGATCGCATCGAGACCATTGCCGGCACCGGTGCGGCCGGTTTCGGCGGCGATGGGGGGCCGGCGATCGAGGCGGCGCTCAACAACCCGCGCGATCTCGTGGTGGGCTCCGATGGCCGTCTCTACATCGCCGACGAACTGAATCACCGGATTCGTGCCATCGACCTGTCCAGCGGCACGATTGCCACGGTGGCCGGCACCGGCGTAGCCGGTTTTGCGGGCGATGGCCAGGCCGCGCTGCAGGCGGCGCTGAATCGGCCCGCCGGTCTCGAACTCGACGCCCAGGGCTATCTCTACATTGCCGATACCTACAATCATCGCATTCGGCGCGTGACCTTCTGATGGCAAAGCAGTCGATGAAGTCCCCGCTGTCCGGGTGGGCAAAATTCTTGCGCCAAAGCGGTCTGGCTGCACTTGCGCTGCTCGTGGTGGCGGCCTGCGACAAATCTCCCTCCGCGCCCGAGAGGGAATATCCCCGGGATTATTCCCACATCACTGCCTTCGCGGGAACCGGGCAGGCGGGTCTGGGGGACGAGGGGCTGGACCCCCTGGAAAGCGAGCTGTACCTGCCCCAGGATCTGACCTTTGGTCCCGACGATAGGCCCTATATCCTCGACTGGAACAACCACCGGGTGCGCATTATCGACGCCGGGATCATGCACACCCTGATAGGCACCGGCGAGTTAGGGGATGCTCCCGATGGACCGGCCCTGGCCGTAAGTCTCAATCATCCGACCCATATCTCTTTCGATCCACTGGGGCGTTTGGTCATGTCGGCCTGGCACAATTCAAAGATCATGCGCTACGATTTCAGCAGCGGCCGCATCGAGTCGATTTGCGGCGATGGCAGTCGCACCTATGGCGGGGACGGCGGTCCGGCCGACCGGGCTCAGTTGAACCTACCCAGCGCCACGGCATTCGATCCGCTGGGGCGCATGTACATCTCCGATCAGGAGAACCAGCGCGTCCGCATGGTGGACCTCAACGGCGTCATCACCACCGTGGTCGGGACCGGCCGCTCGGGTTTTTCCGGCGATGGAGGCCCTGCGACCGACGCCCAGATCTTTGCCCCGGAAGGCCAATCGGCACCGCCCACCAGCCGCATTGCCACAGACCACTTTGGCAACCTCTACCTGGCAGATACATTCAACAACAGAATTCGCATGGTGGATCTCGACGGCATCATTACTACCGTCGCCGGTCCTGGCGGGGAGCGCGTCGACCTCAATTACGGCGTCTTCGGGGACGGCGGGCCGGCCACCCAGGGAAAGCTTCTGTGGCCCTGCGATATTGCCATTGGCAGCGCGGGAACCTTGTTTATCGCGGATACCTTCAACAATTGTATCCGCATGGTGGATCCCGCCGGTATCATTACCACTGTAGCGGGTCAGTGCGGCATGCTGGGCTATATGGGCGATGGCGGTTATGCCACTGAAGCCCTGCTCAACCGGCCCTATGGCATTGCGCTGGACAAGGAGGACAACCTCTATATCGCCGATACCCACAATCACCTCATACGCGTCGTCCGCAAATGAGCCCGCGCCCCAGCTGGCCGCAGTGGCCCATCTCTCTGCCCTTCCTGGTAGCTGCCACTTACCTGGCTTGCGGCGACGAGCCGACCGGGTCCCCCGTCGCTGCAGGACCGTTTTTCCCGCCGGATTTTTTGGCTGGCTACATCCAGGTGCGCGACTGCCGTTTGAGCATTGCACACGATAGCCACAACGTCCGGGTTTTCGCCAGTCCCGGGCAGGCCGATGCCTACGTGGATGGAGTCCATCCCCTTGCGTCCGGTGCCGTATTTGTAAAAATCCTGTACCGCGATCCCGATTGTGCCGATCTGGCCGCTTACCTCGCCATGCGCAAGGGGGCGCCCGACACGGCCCCGGAGGCCGGCGACTGGGAATGGCAGGAAGTGGATGCGGCGGAAAAAGTTCTGCAATCCGGCCCTTTGCCCGCCTGCATCAGCTGCCACAAAAGCTGTGCCGAGGGGCGCGATTTTACCTGTGCGGATCCGTGAGGCGGCCGCTCCCGAGGAGGCGTCTCGACATGTCCGCCGGGCGGCGCATAGCTAGCAGCTGTGCCCGGGGCGCGGCGGGGTGTATGAGGCGGTTGCCAAGCATTTCTGCGTCAATTTGTGCTACAAAGGCCTGGACCAGACTATCCGGCAGCGCCGCATTATTGTCGATCGTCGCCTGGCCGCCGAGTCTGGCCAGAGCGCTCAAGCCCGCCAGCGAAGTCAGGACGTCGTTGAAGCGAATGATCAGATCCCTCTCGATGTGCACGAGGCCGTTCAGACCATTCAGGGTGGTGAGTGACTGATTGTCGTCGATATCCAGATAGCCTTCGATGCGCTCGAGGTTGTGCAGGCCTTCCAGGGTGCTCAGAGCGTAGTTGGACAGGAAGTCCACGCTGCCCCTGATGCGCCTCAGATGATTCAGGGGTTGCATGGATTGCAGGGAGCTGTTATAGATGAACGACAGGCCGCCGCCGACGAAGGCGAGATTTTGCAGTCCAGCCAGGCTGGTCAGGGCGTCGTTGTCGGTGATGAGCAGGCCTTCCACCACGTGCGCCGGCTTTGGTAGACCCTGCAAGGCGTTTTGACCCGTGTCTGCGAGGCTGTCTCCGACGCTGGTGAGATGGTCCAGGCCCCGCAGGGAACGCAGAGATGGGTTGAAGCGGATCTCCAGGCTGCCGCCGATACCGGTGAGTTTTTCCAGGCCTTCCAGCGTCTCCAGATCGGTATTTACAATGAGCAGCGAGCCGGTGATGTAGAAAAAGCCATCTTCCCGGCGGGCCAGTTCCTCCAGGCTCTGGCGGGAGTCGATGGCAAAGTCGCCCTCGAGCACGGCCACTTCGGGAGGAGAAATGGCCCTGTCGTTGCCGCAACGGAGGCCTGCGACAAGAGCCATTGCGATTGGCAAGAGCCAGATTCTGTGCATCACTTTTCCGCCTGATTTTCGACGCTCATTGGGCAAGTTATCCGGCTGGCCTGATGGGGATCTGGAATGGCACCGGACAATCCTTTGCGCGTGTCTGTATTGTTTTATGGGCACTTCGACTACCCTATTAATATGCGCAAAAAGGGGCCGGAGCCAAACTCGGAGGTCGGCAGAAAATTTCGGGCTCTAGGAACCTCGTCTCCAGTATCCCGGCCTGTATAAGTCCGTAAAGACAGGTGCGATACTTGTCGCGAAAATCCGAACTTCGTATTGTATCTTTCCAGCTTGAATGTCCTGTAATTCATCCTAAATTTACACCAGTCATTCTAAATTTACACCAGTCATTCACTGGAAATATCATCTCCATTTGAAAGGTTTTGCGTTGCGCAGGGAATGTTCGATGTTGGAAAAATCGGCGTGTTGCCCTTCCCTTTTTAAACTTTGCCGGGCGGCCGTCTTTTGCACCTTGCTACTGCTATCTTTCCAGGTAGCCCAGACCAGGGCGGCGGAGAAGCCGCACCTTCTTCCCGTCGGGGAGCCCCTGCACCATATCACCCTTGCCGCTGGATTGAGCAGCAGTGTGGTATATAATGTCGCGCAGGATCGGGCAGGCTATTTCTGGATCGCTACTCGCAAGGGGCTCAATCGCCACCGCGAGGGAGATTTGACAATTCATCTCGACGCGGATAATACAACCCTGCTGCCCGACGCGCGTTTGACGGCCATCGTCCAGATGCCTGGCGGCGGGCTCTGGTTCGGGACCTACGGTGGCCTGGTAAGCTACGACGGGGGGAAATTCGCCACCTTCAACCGCAGACAAGGCCTGCCGGATGATCGCCTCAGCTGCCTCTTCGCCGCTGCTGGCGATCGTCTCTGGGTGGGTAGCTGGATGGGATTGGGCAGGTCCACGCAAGGGGGTTTCGAATCTTTGCCGACGTCGACGACTTCTCCCGAGGCCTCGGGCCCGCTCCGCGCGCCGCTCGCCGCCCTGTTCCAGGATCGCTTCGGGCACCTGTGGCTGGGCTTTGCCGCCGGTGGAGTGTGGCGCTACGCCGACCAGCAGTTTATTCCCGTGCCGCTAAGCCAAAAACCTTCCGGTTTGAAAGTGCACACCTTCTATGAGGATCGGCGGGGAGATCTGTGGATCGGCAGCATCGGCCAGGGGTTGTGGCGACTCGATCGGCGCAGCCAGGGATGGGAGGCCCAAGCGTTGCCGGCCGCTTCGGTTTACGTTGTCCAGGAGGACTCCCAGGGCCGTTTGTGGGCGGGCACTTCGAGCGGGCTCTTCCGCCGTGCGGACGAGGTGTGGGAGCCCTTTTCACTGGGGCCAGGTAGCGCCGCAGCGATTCCAGTTCTGTCAGTCGACGGCGAGCAGAACGTGTGGGTCGGCACCCAGAATGATGGCCTATGGCAATGCCACGGGACAACCTGCAGCGCCGTGGCGGAGCTGCGGGGACGGGAGGTTCGCGCCATTTTACAGGATCGGCGGAAAGCGCTCTGGGTGGCTACCGACGCGGGCCTCTACCGCCGGGACAAGGGACGCTGGGACGCCCCTCTAGCGGCTGCGGTCCTGCCGCCCTGTCCGCTCAACGGACTCTTCGAAGACGACCAGGGCTCTTTGTGGATCGGCACGGAAAACCAGGGATTGCTGCGTTTTTCCGAGACGCGTTTTACCCACTTTCACCCGGCCCATCACCTGCCGGACGTGGCGATCAAGGCCCAGCTGGTGAGCGCCGACAGCACCCTGTGGCTGGGCACCGATGCCGGCCTGGTGGCTTTTGATGGCGAGCAGTTCAGACTCTACGGTATGGATCGCGGCCTGCCCCATCCCATGGTCCACGCCCTGGTCCCCGCCGGGCCGCGGGAATTGTGGATCGGCACGGGTGCGGGGTTGGCGCGTTGGCGGGACGGCCGCATATCTGCCGTGCTGGCGGATAGCGTGCTCCCCAACCCTGCCGTTATCGCGCTGGCAGCTGCTCCGGACGGTGCTTTGTGGCTGGGCACCGGCGCGGGTCTGGTTCGCTACCGGGAGGGCCGCACCCAGGTCTTCACAAGCGCCGAGGGATTGCCGCACGACTACGTTCGCAGCCTGGCCGTGGATTCCGATGGGCGCCTGTGGATTGCCACCAGCGGCGGTCTGGCTGCCTTTGAAGACGGAGAATTCACCCGTTTCACCACTGCCGAGGGTCTCGCGACCAACCTGCTTTATAACCTTTTTTTCGATCGCGATGGGGGCCTCTGGATAGGGACCTTGGGCGGCGGCGTCATGCGCTATGATGGGCGGCAGTTCCGCCGCCTGACTACCCGGGAAGGCCTGCTCAGCAATACCGTTCGCCACATCGTCCAGGACCGCGATGGCCATATTTTGCTGTCCACCGATAAAGGTCTCACGCGCTACCATCGGGATGATATCCCCCCTCTGCCCCGCACCTATCCTCCTTTTCCGCTAATAGCGGGCGCTTTGCTCGTGCTCTTGGTTTTGAGCGTTTTTTTATTGCGCCGGAAAGGTCTTCCCGCCAGCGTGTTTTCGGGTATGCTGCTCGGCATCCTGCTCTCGCAGCCAGCGCCACTGCAGGCCGCGCCGCCTGCAATTGCCAACCTCCAGGCAGTCCAGCGCCCCGGCACTCTGTGGATCGATATCAGCTACGATCTGGAGGGGGATGGCGCGCCCCGGCCCGTTGTCGTGCTGGAAGCATCGGACGACGGCGGTCTGACCTACGATGTGCCCGTCCTCAGCACTGCGGGAGAGGTGGGGCCGGTGGAACCGGGATCGGGCAGGAGCATCCTGTGGGATGCGGGGGCCGACGCGCCCGAATTGTTCACCACCCCCTGGCAGGTGCGCCTCCGGCTGCTCCCCTCTTTAGCGGCCGCCGATATGGTGCGCATTCCGGCCGGCTCCTTCACCATGGGCTCGACCGCGGGCGATCCACAAGAGCGCCCCGTCCACCAGGTGTATCTAAAAACATTCCGGCTGGACCGTTTCGAGACCACCAACCGATCCTTCATGCACTTTGTCCAGGCAACGGGCTACCGCACCCTGGCCGAGTTGGAAGGGGAGTCGACAATCTACGAAGATGGCGGTTACCGCAGGGTGTACGGAGCCACCTGGAAGGCGCCAAAGGGACCGGGCAGCTATCTGCTGAAGCGCCTGGATCACCCGGTTGTGCAGGTGGCCTGGGCGGACGCCAGCGCCTATTGTGCGTGGGCGGGCAAGCGCCTGCCCAGCGAAGCCGAATGGGAAAAGGCCGCTCGCGGCACGGACCAGCGTCTCTACCCCTGGGGCGCGGAAGCCCCCGATGGCGGAAAGTCGATATACCGGGCGAACTACGGCACCGACCGGTGCTGTCACGAAAGCGCCCAGGACGGCTTCCTGAATACTGCACCGGTGGGAAGTTTTCCCCTGGGGGCTTCGCCCTATGGCCTGTACGATATGACGGGTAATGTCTGGGAATGGGTACAGGACTGGTACGGTCCCGACTACTATGCTGCGAGTCCCTGGCGCAATCCCACCGGTCCAGCCGCGGGGACGGAACGGGTCCTGCGCGGTGGTTCCTGGATCAGTTATCGCTTCATGCTGCGCACGAGCTATCGGGGGCACCACACCGAGGAGACGCGGCACAACTACAGCGGCTTTCGCTGCGCCCGGGACGAATGAAAATGTTGCCGGTCGCAACGCCCGGCGCTGGCACCGCGCCCTCACGGTGTCTGCAGCCGCGTCAGGATGAAATGCCGGTCCGGCTCGCGATGGCCGCGCCACATGCGGTCGAAGAGCGCCTCATCGGTCCAAAAGCGCGGGTATTCGGAGGGTATGGTGATTCCCCGCCGCAGCAGTTCCTGCCAGAAAGCACTGTCTGGACGCGCAAAGCCGCCTCCGACCAGGAAGTAATCCGCTCCCAGAGCGGCCAGACTGTCGAGCCGGGTCCCGGAGAATTCCTTGAGGGTGATCTGCCAGCCCTTGCGCCGACAGTAGTAGAGCATGGTCGGACTCTGGGAGCGAAAAAGCTCGGTGGTATTTTCATCGATATCGCCGACGACCAGACGCACATCCGGAGGCAGCTTTCGATCGAGAGCTCTACCTGCCGCCAGGCTATCTTGATAGAACCGGTAAATCTTGGGCGGTTGGTAAAAGTCCTGGATGGCCCAGATTCCGTAGGATCCGATACCCGTCGCGATGAGCACAACCAGAGCGACCCGCTGTCTGCTGGAACACCGGGTCGGCCACTGCAGCCACCGCGCAGCTGCGGTCTCACCGCGCAGAAGCCGGGCCAGCATGTCGCCGGCCAGTAGCGCCCCCGGGACGATGAAGGGGAGCTGGTAGTAGTGGAGCCGATGGTTTCCCTCGGGGATCAACAACAAGTACAGCAGCAGGGCGCCCATCCAGATCGTCACTACCCTGGCGTATCGTTCCCCGCCCGCCCGCAACAATCCCAGGACCACCAGCGCAAAACCCGCCGGGGTGAAGACGCTGTGGCCGAAACGCCGCAGCATTTCCAAGTAGAAATCCCCTTCCCAGAGCAGCTGGTTGGACCACTTGTCGTAGCCGTAACGATTCCAGATGCCAAAGGTGAGTCCGGTCTGCTCGAAGAGTCCGTAGGCGTGCCAGTACCACAGCATAGCGGGCAGCAGTGCGAGGATCAGATACGCCCACAGGGCGGGGCGCCGCAGGAAGTCCCAACCCCAGTGCGTCCAGGCCAGCGCCACCAGGGGAAATCCCAGATACAGGGTGGGGATCTTGACCAGGAAACAGAGCGCGGCCGTGGTCCAGGCCAGCATAAACGGGGCCGCACCGCCCTTGGCCGCATAGTAGTCGAAAGCGAGCAGCGAGCCGATGCTCAGCAGCAGCATCAGGGCCTCGGGCATGAAGGCGCGTCCCAGATAGATATTGAGCGGAAAGATGAGCAAGAGCAGGGCGCTCAGCCGCGCCGTCCATAGATCCGCGTAGAGTCGCCGGGCAAGGCGGTACAGCAATGCGGCCCCAGCGGTGGAGAAAAGCGCGGCCAAAAGCCGCCCTATCCATTCCTCGGCCCCACCGGCGATGCTGTAGGCGCAGGCGACCAGGAAGGGAAAAAGCGGGAAATTGGTCTCTACGTATCCGGGCGTCGTGCCGCGCCAATCCACCCGCGGGTAGAGCGGATTGTACTCCTCTGTATAGAAATTTCGGGCCATGGCCGCCGTATCGGCTTGACGCCATGCCTGGAGGTCGATCAGAGGCTGATCGAGCCAGAAAAGGCGTAGCCCCAGCCCCAATGCCAGAATGGCCCAGAGCCAGGTGTCAACTCTCTTCGAGCACTGGATTTCCATGGTAGTGCGATTGTCCCCCCCGGGGTTGCCGGGTGTGCTAAACTTCGTTCCAGTCATCGCTGCTGGTCAGGTGGATGGACGGCACGGCGCGCTACTGGTCACCGCCAGCCGCGCGTGCGTGCAGTATATCTACCGCAGGTCTGCGGGAGCTGTCCTCTGGCCTCGGCGATAGCTTTGCCGTCGCAGAAGACCAGGCAGGGCATGCTCACGCCACCTATTGAGGAATAATAAAGGGCCTTTTCTGGACGGTCAAACAGCCGGGCAGATCATGGCGCGGTGCCCGGGCCAGGCCTAAAAGAGCAGGTAGAGGATCGAACCGGCGACGTAGGCTGTACTGCCGCCGAGGACAATCCATCCCAGCCGGCGCTCGCGCTTCAATGCATACCACAAATAGATACCCGAGAGGCTGAAGAAGATCATCGCCGCACTGACTAGATCGAGGAAAAATCCCCAGAGGAAAAAGCGCAGCCCGCCTTCGTAGCCGTGCAGGTGGTGCAGGTTGCGCATAGTGGGCGCAAAACCGCCTTTCTGCACCGTGAGTACTACCTTTTCACTGCCCGGGGTGACGCGGAGCGTCTCCCGGGTGCCGGGTCGGCGGTACGAAAAGATCCAGGTGGCATCCCGCTCGCGCTTGGGGTCTTCGGGGCGGCCGCGCAGATCCAGTTCGCGGGCCAACCGGTAGCTTAGTGCGCGGCTTTCTCTTTGCCCTAGTTCGGCACTCAGGTTTTTTGCAATGGAGCTGACCAGCTGCCGCGTCGTTTCCTCTTCCCCGCCGGGGAACCAGTCGGGATGAAGCATTACGAACCCGGTGAAGGCGTACATGATGATATAAGCGCCGACGATCAGGCCGGAGTAGAGGTGAATCGTGCGGATTACCCTGTACATGTTCTTACCAGATGATATAGAGGATGAAGAGGATGGAGCCGCCCGAACCCGCCAGCAGCAGCCACCAGCCCGGCAGCCGCGCCGCCGGGCGCAGCCACCAAAAATAGAATCCGCTCAGGACGGCGAAAATCAGGGCCCAGACCGATATTTCGGTATACAGGCCCCAGCTTGCACCCCAGGGGGAATTCGGCAGTTCCCTCAGCCCGTGCAGCCCTTTGACTATACCCCACAGACCCTCCCGCGTCTCGGTTACTTGAACTTTTCCACTATTTTGGTCCAGCCGCAGACGATAGGACTTGCCCGGCCGATTGACGGCGCATACAAGTATGTGCGGCTCCTCGCGGCGCAGCCGCCAGGAGGGCACCCAGCCGCTGAGGTCGAGGGCATCGCGCAGGGCCTCGGCCAGGGCCTGGTCGCTTGCGGCTTCGGGTACGGCGATCTGGCGCTGCCACTCCACCTGGGTCGCGGACGAACGGATGTCGTGGTTGAAGGCAATGCTGCTGAGGCCGTAGATCACCAGGTAGCCGGCGCAGAACAGACTCAGGTAGATGTGGATATCGAGGAGGATTTTTTTCATAAATAGCAGACTGCCGGCAAGGCGGGCGTTCGGCGCCCAGGGCGCGCTCCAGGTGCGCTGGCTGGCAGGGCGAGGATGTCGTTTTTCGACCTCATATTTTTTATACAGGTTTTATTTTCTTTAAATTTGCTCGTCGCCAATTCCTGTCGTGAACGCTATCGGGAGGAGCTATGTCTGCGGACGTACAATGCTGTGGTACCGCACGCCGCTGTGCGCGCTGCGAGCGAATTGCAGCTACGGACCTAAAGCCGCCATCCGGCAGTGTGCGCCTCCGCCGCCGCTGTTTTTTGCGGCGGCGGAAAATTTTATTGAGCGCTTTCCTCTTTTTGCTGGGCCCGAGCGGGATGGCGGCCTGTTCCCGGCACGCGCCCGCACCAGAAGAGGTGCAGCTAAATACCGCCCTCCACCGCGAAGCCCCAAAGGAGTGGAATTTCATCGTCGTAGTGGATTTCCAGTGGCGCCTGCAGGGCTACGCCGAGGGTGGAGATAAAGGAATTGTCATCGCGGTCTTCTACAGTTTCACGGTGAAAAACCGCTATGCCAAGGAGTCCTTCGAACTGCGTTTCCAACTTCGACTCCTGGATGCGGAAGGCGTCGAGGTGGCCCGGCACGAAGTGCTCGTGGAACCGCTTTCCGGCACGACGGAGCGCCTGGTTTCCGGCTCTTTCGAGTTCGGGGCAGACGACCTGGAAAGAGCCGGGCGGAGTGTTCGCATGCTCGTGGAGCTGCAGTAGCGAGCGAATTCCATTACTCATTGCCGCCCACCGGAATCATAGGGATCCGGAGGCGTGTCGGCAGCGTTGCGCTGGCGCACCTGCACGCGCGGGTCGAGTTGGGCTTGCAGGACTTCCCGGGGGGCGTAAATGGCCCTGGCCAGGGCCTGCGAGGTCGCTTGAACGGGCTCTCTGATCAATTCCGGCACATTGTAGGTTTTGGTAAACGAATGGTAGAACTGCGGATCCTTCTGGGGCAAGACGAAGGGTTTGTGGGCCTTGCCCTCCGCATCGATATAAGTAAAGTAGGGTTTGGCGAAAAGGCCATCCCGCCTTTTGCTGCTGAAGACCATCCAGCGGCTATTGCTCGACCACGAGTGCCAGGATTCGGATTGGTCGCTGTTGATATCCAGGCGTTCGTAGGTGCCGCGGTGCAGGTCCATCAAGTACAGGTCGCTGCTGGCGTAAAATACGGGAAAGATGCCGTATTCGGACATGCAGAACACCAGAAAGCGACCATCCGGAGAGATTCTTGGTGCGGAAATGCTCAGGCCGGTATCTTTCGCCGCCAGTACGGTTTCGAGCGTTCCCCAGGTGTCGCTTTCTGCATCGTAGCTGATGCGCACCAGATCGCACTGGACATCCCTGAAGCGCTCGGGCGGCATTTTCGGAGCGCTGCAGAAATAGAGGTGAGCACCATCGGGCGACCAGGTCGGGAATACATCCAGGTAATCCGGCCTGGAAATATCTGCCGTGGTGGTCAGAATATTGTCCTCGATCCTGTACAGGGCCAGGTCGGAAGCAGCGTAAAACACTTCCCGGGTTTCGCCCACCGTGTGAAAGAAGATAGACGCTTCCGGCGTGGTGAATACAACCGCCTGCCGACTCGGATGCCAGGTTGTGAAGGAGGCCGGAGCGGGATTGAAAGCCGTGCGCGTATCTATATTGGATATTTTGCCCTGGCGATACATGAGCATGCGCTGACCGTGCAGGCCGCGGATGTGCAGCAGCATATCGTCGGTGCGGTTGTCGGGAAAGGTGTGGCAGTTGATGCAGGCGTGGTCGGCGGTTTTGTTGTGAATGACGACCGCTTCCTCGTAGCTCTGAAGATGGCGCTGATAAATGCCCATATTGACGTATTTGTTGTACAGCGGCTTGAGCAGGCGATAGGCCAGATAGGGGTCGATTTCGTCGACGGCGACTTTGCTGATCAGCGTTTCAAAGCGCTGCCAGCGGCCCTTTTCATTCCGGACGTAAATGTCGAAGCGAATTTCCTCTCCCCGATTTGCGGCCAGTAGTTCCTTCCAGGGTGCAGGGGGAATTTCGATCTGCGCTTGAGCAGAGGAAATCTCCATGCTCTCTCCGCGCGCCGAACTGATTTCGATGCGGTACTCGACACCGGGTTCCTCGACGAGGAAATTCAAGGGCGCGATATTGGGGGGAATGACGGTGCCGCCGTAATCCGGATCGATGCGGGGAGGCCGCGGCGCAGACTCATAGCTTTCGCTGGGGGGGCCTCCGTCCCGCGGTGCACAGGAAATGCCGATGAGCGCGAAAGTTGCCGCGCCCAGCAGATACAGCCATCCTGGGCGCGGCACCAAAAATTTCATCTTTCCAGATTTTGCGCGCTTCTCGTCGCAAGCGTTTTTGCGTAATTTTTTGTATATCATCACAGTAAAGGCGTCGCGCTGCTGAGGGGCAGGGTGTTAGGGGCCGGGTCGGAGCCGCGAAAGAGGAAGTAGAACCAGTAGGTGTTGCGATGGGCCGGGCGCAGCGCTTGCCGGGCCTTCCATTCAGCGCTGTTGTGGGCCGCCAGGATTGTGCTGAAGTTCTCGAAGCGGTGCGTGGTGCGGGGGCTGACCTGGCGTCCGTGCAGCTGCAGTTCGGGCATCTTTCCCGAATCCATATACTGCTGCGTCATGTAGAGCAGAACGGCCTCCTCGTAGTGGCGTGGCATGGCAGTGCCGGAGAAGCGTTGGGGAAAGTCGTTAAGGCGCTCGATATTGCCGACAAATTTGTCGAGCTGGCCGGTCAGCAGGTAGTGGGCCATCAAAAACTCGAAGGCCATCAAATTCTCCCTGGTTTGGTCCAGGAGTTGCAGCAGAAACATTTCCGCATCGAAATAGCCGGTGTGGTCGACGCCCACCATGCGGGAGCGAATCTGCGCCGGCTCCGCGTCCACTGACAGCGGCGCGTTGGCCGCGAGCGCCTGCAGCTGGAGCCGGGCCCAACTGCGGTGCAGCAAGGTATTTTCCAGCGTTCTCAGAAAGACGCGGGCAGCGGCTTCCCGTCCCTTGAGCACATTTATCAGCACGAGCCGCTTGAGAATCGAAGCGCGGTCTCCGTATATCTCCAGGGCCTCGTGTGCCATGTGTTCGGCCTTGTTTACATGACCCAGTTCGAGCAATAGATCACACAGGGCGATGAGGTGTTCGGAAGGTTCGGGAATGGGCAGGAAAACAGCGGCATTTTTCAGGTGTGGAAAGGACAACATTTCATCGGGGAAACGACCCAGGTAGTACAGCGCCCGTTGGACGTTGTATACCGTCAGTAAATTATAGGCGGCCAGTTGGCGCGTTTGGTGGACGACCTCTTCCCACTCTTTGTTGCGGGCGTGGTAGTCCACTTTTACCAAAGTCCGGTAATTGCGGTCGACCGTTGCATAGGCGATTAGCGCGGCCGTCGCCAGCAGCAGGGTTGTTTCGGCGATCCACCGGGACCGCTTGCCGGAGGGGAAATGGGCCGCCGGTAGGCGCGGCCACCACATTGCGGTGAGTGCCGCGAGCGGGAAGAAGAGATAGAGGCCGGCGGCGGCGATCAACGAGCTGGAGTCCGCGAAAGCTCGCTCGCCGTAAAAGGGCAACAAGCGCAGATAGACATCGTGCAAAGGGCCGCCGAAGAACCAGGCCGCAGCGCCGTAGGGCACTACAAGCGCGCCCGGGAAACAGAGCAGGGCGAGGGCCAGATTGCGCCTTCTCGTCCATTCGAAAATGCCGCAGAGCAGGGCGCAGAGCAGGTACGGTCCGGCCGTGATCCAGTAGAGGGGAAGGGACAGGCCCGCGAAAACGAGCGCCCGCGACGGGGCGCGGCATAGAGGCATGCGCGCGTAGACGGCCACAGCTGCCAGGACGAAGAGCAGACCCAGATCGGTGGTTAGTTCGTAGAGATAGCGATTGTGCAGTACGACCAGGAAAATGGCCGGCACAAAGGGCAGGTTGGTGAAGCGGGCGCCGCCGAGGGCGGTGATATAGGTGCGCGTGCAGAGGCAGATCAAGCCGACGATTGCGGTGATGCACAAGGCGCCGAACCAGGGGAAGAAATAGAACTGAGATAGGAAGCTGGAAAGGTATTCGCTCAGACCGCCTGGATAGGCCGCCAGCTCGGCAAAAAAATTCCAGCCGAAAAAAAAGGGCGGTTCCTGCACGTGATAGAGCAGCAGCGGATCGACCCAGAGCCGGATGTAAAGGCAGAACAAACTACAAAACACCAGGGCGCGCGCCGCAAAGTATTTCCCGTATTCTTCTCGCTGTTGTGCCGTCATAGGTCTAGAGGATCTTCCGCATCCACTGCTTTGCCGGGGGCGGTGTCCCCGGTGAGTTCTGAGGGTCGAATTCGACGACCGCGGTAGGCCTTGGCGCCGGGTTGGCCCGATTTTTTACCCGGCGTGCAGCGCGGCAACTCGGCTAGGTGCGATAGGCAACTGCCAGCTGTTCAGCGCAAGAGCAGCAACTTGCGCACTTCCACCCGGGCGCCAGCCCGCAGGCGGTAAAAATATATGCCGCTGGCCAGGGCCCGGCCCCCTTCTTCAACGCCGTCCCAATGAACGCCGTAGCGGCCGGCCGGGTGCCACCCGTCTGCCAGTGTCGCCACCCGTTGTCCCGCTGCATTGTATACCGCCAGTTCGATCCGGCCGGAGACGGGCAGGGCGAAGTGGATGACCGTATTGCCGTTGAAAGGATTGGGATAGTTCTGCGCCAGCGCAAAGCTCGCTGGCAGGTCCGCGCTCTGTGCCGCCCTCACGGCCGTATAGAGCGTCGGCGCGGCGCTCACCAGACCCAACGCGTCCAGGCTGAAAGTGCCCTCCAGATTGCCCGCGAAGCCGATGCTTTCAATAGGCCCCTGCAGCGCCAGATTCGCCAGCGGAATATCCACGATCTGCCACTCGCGTCGGTTCAGATCCAGCACTGTTGGGCCCGCTAACAGATCGAATTGGTATGTCTTTCGAGGTATATTGCGCTCCGTATAGAGCGTGGTCACCAGCAGTTCCAGGGACGAACCGCTGAGGGTGCCTGGATGGAAGGCGAAGCGCAGGGAGCGGTAGCCCGCCGTCTCCACCAGTTCATCGGTAGTAAGGGTCATACTCCAATTTATCCGGTTACTGCGTGGTTTGACCTCCAGGATGCCGGCGTGCTGGCCCTGGAACACGGGCCCGGAAGTCTCGAAATCGGGCGTGCTGGCACCCAGGAAACCGCGACCTTGCCAGCCCGGCGACAGGGCATCGTCCAGCACCAGCAAGTTGGTGCCTGGCAAGACCACGATGGCGGCCGGCAAGAGCATTAGCGCCGCTCCCTGCGGCGTGTTTTGGGTAATGCGCACCCGTACTTCCTTGAGGCCGTTGCTCACGTCAACAGGCAAAGTGGCGCGCAATTCGTAGAGGTTTTCGTCGACGGGCGTCAATGATACCGCCGCCGCTCCGCCCAGCGCACTCAGGTCGGCGACGAGTTCGGGCTGTTCCCCGTCGGCGGCAAGGCGCTCGAGCCGGACCCGCGCCCGCAATTCGGCCGCACGGCCGCTGAGCAAGGTATCCGGCGGCAACTGTTCCCAGTGGCCGTAGAGCGTCTGCAGGCCGATGCGCACAATCACGCTGTTGGTGTGGTCGCTGGAGACGAAGAGATGCCCCTCTTCGTCTGTGGTCAAGCCCACTGGTTTGCCCCACAGATTGTCGCGCACATTGCTGGGACCGAAACCCGTGAGGAAATCGGCTACGCGGGCGTTGGAGCCGTCCGGTTCGCTAAACACCGCGACGACCTTAAAACCCGGAACTGTGGCCAGATTGCCGCCGAAACGGCCGCCGCGCAAAGCCGCGAATGCGACATTGCGATACTCGGGTGGAAAGAGGTCGCGGGCGTAGAAATGGATGCCGATGGGTGCCAGATGGGCCGGGATGAGCGCCGCCGGTACATCCATCTCCAGCACCGACAGGCTGTCGGCCCCGGACAGGGGCAGCATTTCGTCGTAGATGCCGAAATCGACAAATATCCTATTGGCGTGACCAAAGGGCCAGCCGTAGAAACCGTCTGCGCGGATGGGGCTGATCCACTCGGGCGGCAATTCGCCGCCTTCGCGGTCGTGGCCGTTGTGGGTAGCCCACAATTCGCCGGTGAGCGGGTGCAGATCGAGGCCGGCGGTATTGCGCACGCCGCGCGCGTAGACCCGTCTTCCCGAGCCGTCGGCGTTGAATACCAGCACCGAGGCGCGTTCGGGATCGTCCTCGCGGCACAGGTCGCACGAGGAGCCCACATTGAGGAAAAAACGCTCGTTCTCCGCATCGAAGACAATGGCTTTAGTGACGTGGTTCGAGCCGCCGCGGTTGTTGAAGGTGGGCAAATCGTCGACGAAAATTTCTCTGGTCTCGTAGAAGCCGTCACCGTCGCCATCCAGCATGCGGTAGACCTTGTCCGTATCCGCGACGTAGAGATCGCCCTTGTAGAAGGCCAGACTGTGGGCCCACCAGAAACCATCGGCCACTACTCTCTGGGTGTCGGCTACACCATCCCTGTCGAGGTCCGGCAGGGCGACGATCTGGCCGCTGGCGCGATCGGCAGCCGGCGACCACTGGCTGGGGCTGTCGACCTTCATATTGGCTACGTGCAGCACCCCTTCGGGGCTCCAGGCCATGAAGCGCGGTCCCTCCAGGCCGGTAGCGGCGAAGATTCTGGCTTCGAAACCGGGCGGCAATTCAAAGACGAGGTCGTCGCCCAGGAAGCTGAATTTTTCGGGCACGTGGACCTGCACCGGCGCCAGTTGCAAATCGACAGTCGGTGCCAGGCGGTACTGGTCGGCGTTCACGGCGCTGGAAAAATTAATCAAGAAAGAGAAGAAAAAGGCACAGGCGCTTGCTTTTTGCAGCATGTTGACCTCGCATTTGGAATGGCCGCGGCACCGGCGCAGCGCGGCCTGCCCGGCTTCCAGGTTCTCATGGGTGTTCAGGTTGGGGGCAGCCACCGGGTTTGCGTGCGGAGTCCGCGATGCTCGCGCTAGAGATTATAACCGCCTTTTTCCTTATGGTCAAACAGTCGCGTTGTCCCCATTTAACCCCGCGTGGAGTTGTGGATGGGGCACAGGAGATGCATATAGTGCGATCTTGCGATATTGTTTTTAGCTGCCGGTTTGGCGATATTAGGGCGTGTATGCCCTGCCAAAGAAACCCTTAGAAGCCATCTTAAAATTCGCTCTGCAGCCGCGCGCAGCCCGGATTGCAGTTTTGAGACGGCTTCTAAATCCATTTCCGCTGTCCGCCGCGGGGTTCCTGGCTGTGCCTCTGCGCC
>CAXFTV010000695.1:0-17932 GCA_964005845.1 uncultured bacterium | reverse complement strand
CGGTAGTCATAGCGGAGGGGAAACACCTCTTCCCATTCCGAACAGAGTAGTTAAGCCCTCCTGCGCCGATGGTACTGCTGGGGACACCCGGTGGGAGAGTAGGACGCTGCCGGATTTTTTTATAAAAAGCTCATCCCTGCCGGGATGAGCTTTTTTATTTCTTGACAGTAATTCATGAGCCTTTTAATTTTACGGCCGTTGATAGGGGGATTTAGTTTAGGTGGGTTGAGGGTAGGGGGAATTCGCCGGATTTTGCATCTTCATTTTCGAAGGGAATGTCTCGTGGCTTACAATACAGAACAAATTAGAAATGTAGCTCTTAGCGGACATAGTGGGGCGGGAAAAACTCTGCTTGCCGAAGCTTTGATCTTCAACATCGGTTTAACCAGTCGCCTTGGTCGGATTGAGGACGGAACCACAGTTTCAGATTATGACAAAGATGAAATCGAGCGCCAGTATTCGGTCAAAGTCTCTCTATTGAATGGAGAGTGGAAATCGCACTGTCTAAACATCATCGATACCCCGGGCTATGCTGATTTTATCGCCGAAGCCAAGGGGGCCCTGAGGATTGCAGATGCTGCCGTGGTTGTCATAGATGCCGTGACGGGAGTCGAGATAGGCACCGAGAGGGTTGCCAAGTTCGCCGAAGATTACAAACTGCCGCGTTCATTTTTTATCAATAAAATGGACCGTTCGGAAATAGATCTGGAAGAGCTTATAGATTCGATTCGGGAGCGTTTCGGTCGTCAACTGGTGCAGGTGCAAATTCCCGTAAACCCAGGAGAGGGATTTAATCAAATTGTCGATCTGGTCGACATGCAACTGTTAACCTATGGGGATGGCAAGGCCGAGATCGGAGAAATACCAGATGATTTGCAGGATACGGCCCAGGAACTTCATGAGGAACTAGTGGAGGCCGTTGCCGAGACCGATGAGGAACTCATGGAGAAATACTTTAGCGAAGGCGAACTCTCTGTTGAGGAACTCCGGGAAGGGTTGCGACAAGCGGTTGGTCGGTTAGACCTTTTTCCCGTACACTTTGGCGATGCGTACAACAATGTTGGAATCGATAGATTCATGGATGCCTTGGTCGATTATTTTCCATCTCCACTGCAGTCATCTGGATTGAATTTTCAAGATGGAGAGGGAAATGAAGTATCCCTCGAGGCCAAAGATGATGCCCCACTGGCGGCGCTGGTATTTAAGACGTTGGCTGAACAGCACGTAGGTGAATTGACTTTGTTGAGGCTCTATTCCGGCAACCTTAAAGCCGGGGATGAGGCGACCAATCCAGCCGCGCGAGCTACTGAGCGTATTGGTCAGATGTTCAAGCTAAATGGACATGAGCGCACCGAGGTTGATGGGGTTCCAGCTGGTGATATTGTGGCTCTGGTCAAACTCCGAGAAACGCATACCGGCAATACCTTATGTGCCAAAGGCGAGTCGTTGGTCTTGCCGGGAATCGAATTTCCAGAACCATTGATTCGCGTTGCGGTTGCTCCCAAGGAAAGAGGAGGTGAGGACCGCATGGCCACCGGGTTATCGCAACTGCACGAAGAAGACCCCAGTTTTGTGTTCACCTACGATCCGGATATCAGACAGTCCCTCCTGCTGGCCCAGGGAGATGTGCATTTGGCTTTGGTCACTCACCGTTTGCAGGATCGATTTGGTGTAGAGGTTGACACCGAGACTCCCCGGATCCCTTACCGAGAAACTATCAGAGCCAATGCAGAAGGACACTACCGCCACAAAAAGCAGTCCGGTGGTCGCGGTCAGTTCGGCGAAGTTTTTCTGCGCGTCAGCCAAAAGGGACGCGGAGATGGTTTTGAATTTGGTAGCGAAGTTGTAGGGGGCAACATTCCCACCAATTTTATCCCGGCGATAGAAAAGGGCATTGCCGAATCATTGGATGAAGGCCCCGTATCGGGCTATCAGGTGGTAGATGTGGGCGTTATAGTTTACGACGGTAAGCACCACCCGGTCGACTCGGATGAAGTTTCATTTAAACTCGCCGGTTCCCATGCTTTCAAAGAAGCCTTTCTCAAAGCCAAACCCGTCTTGCTCGAACCCATTTTCAGCTTGACTGTAACAGTGCCCGAGGAGTACATGGGAGATGTGATGGGCGATTTGTCTTCCCGGCGGGGCCGTATCGGCGGGATGGACACCGACGGGCATTTTCAGGTCATCCGCGCGGAAGTTCCACTGTCGGAAATAGATCGTTATGCTACGAGTCTGCGTTCCATGAGCCATGGAAAGGGTTTGCATACTCAGCAGTTCGTACGCTACGAAGAGGTGCCCAACGACCTCATGGAAAGAATCGTGGCAAATTCCCAAAAAGAGAAAGAGGCAGCCTGATCTTTCCTTTTACAAGGGATTGCCTTGCCACCATAAGTGCTCCAGAGAGCGGCTCTCAATAAAAGAGGAGAGCCGCTCTCTTTTATTAGCTACTTCTCCTAGAATTAGTTAGTCTTTTTTCTATTGCCTTGGTTGGCTTTTCATAATAGATTTCCCTTAATTCTATATATAGGTTGGGAGAATAAGGAGGACAAGAAATAATGTCTGGTCACTCTAAGTGGAGTACAATAAAACGCAAGAAGGGGGCCAACGACGCCAAGCGTGGCAAGTTATTTACCAAGATAATAAGGGAACTTACGGTGAGTGCTCGCAATGGGGGAGACGAGAGTACCAATCCGCAATTGCGTACTGCATTGCAGAATGCCAAATCGGCCAATATGCCACAGGCAACTATTGAAAGGGCCATTCGCAGGGGAACGGGTGACGAGCCGGGTGCGGTTTACGAGGAAGGTATGTATGAGGGGTATGGCCCAGGTGGGGTAGCGGTAATGGTAGAAACCCTGACCGATAATAAAAATAGGACGGTATCTGAAGTTCGTCATGTCTTTAGCAAGTGCAATGGCAATCTGGCTGAAAAGGGATCTGTAGCCTGGATGTTCGAACAAAAAGGGCTTGTTGAGGTGGAGAAAAACGGGATAGACGAGGATGAATTGATGCTGGCGGTCATGGACGCCGGGGCCGAAGACATTCAGGATTTAGAAGATGTGTTTGAAGTCATAACTTCGGTCGTCGGTTTTGAAGGAGTGAAGCAGGCACTGGACGAAAATGGCATTGCCTTTGCGCAAGCTTCTCTGGCATGGACGCCTCAAAACATGCTCGAAGTACAGGGCAAGGAGGTCGAGCAGATCATCCGTCTGCTGGAATCGCTGGAAGATCTCGACGACGTGCAAAAGGTCTTTTCGAATTTTGATGTTCAGGAGGAAGAACTCCAAAGCCTGATGACCTAGATCCAGAATGGTAGATTTCTTGTTCTGCAACTCTCCCCGTCTTTCCTCCCAGCTTTGATTGTTCTCGGCGTCGATCCCAGCAGTACAAGCACTGGCTATGGTCTGGTAAAGTCTCACCAGCGCAAATATCATTATTTGGAATGTGGTTGCATCCGTGCTCCGACCGGCATGAGTTTTGAGGACCGTCTGGTTTTTATGCATGACCAGTTGGGCGAAATTATCGCTTCGACTAGCCCTCAGCAAGCAGCTATCGAGTCTACCTTTTTCGGCAAAGATGCAAATGCTACAGCGCGCTTGGGTGAGGCGCGCGGCGTTCTCGTACTGGCTGCGAGGAAAGCAGGGCTACCCATTGCGCACTACGCACCTGCCGAGGTAAAAAAGGCGGTTGTAGGGCGGGGACAGGCTACCAAGGAGCAGGTTCAGTTTATGATTAAAAGATTACTGGGCTTGAAGGAAGTGCCGCGTCCTCTGGATGCTTCGGATGCCCTGGCAATTGCCCTGTGCCATTTGCACCAGCCGGATTTTAATGCCCATCAGGTAGGGCGGCCACGTAAGCCAGAAATCGAAGCTTTGTTGCAACGCGTAAAAAGGCGTTAAAAACGCTTGGCAGGTGAGGTATGATTACCTATGTGCGTGGGAAGTTGGTTGCTAAATCACCTACTTCCGCCGTCGTAGAAGTAGGTGGAGATCCGGGAGGAATTGGTTATGAGGTGGCTATTTCCCTGATAACTTTTGAAAAACTGCCGGAATTGGGTGCCGAGTCCAGGCTGCTCACCCACCACTACGTCCGCGAAGACCGGCAAGAGCTGTTTGGTTTTGCCGATGAAGGGGAACGCGAGATTTTCGAATTGCTGATTGGGGTTTCTGGAATAGGTCCCAATTCGGCTCAGACCATTCTCTCGGGCATGTCGGTAGAAGCACTTAGAGAAGCTATATTTTACGAACGGGTAAATGAGCTAACCGCTATCAAGGGCATAGGTAAAAAAACAGCTGAACGCATGGTCGTTGAGCTTAAAGACAAGATCCAGGCGCCTGCACTCCAGGGCGACACCACAACTGAAAATACTCCGGCTGCTGGAGAGGGCGTTGCAGTGGAAGAAGCGGTGCTGGCGCTGATTGCTCTGGGGTTTGCAGCACCTGCGGCGCGCCGCGCCCTTGCCCAGGTGGTAAAAAAGAGTGGGGCCGATCAGAGTGTGCAACAGTTGATCCGGCAGGCTCTTAAGGAACGTTGAGCGGATGGAGAACAAGGTAGATCGTTTTGTAGACCCCGAACCTGACGATGAGGACCGGGAGTTCGACAATACCCTGCGGCCGACTTCTTTAGATGAAATGTTGGGACAGGAGAAAACCAAGGAACAACTGCGCATTGCCATCAAAGCCGCCGCCCAGCGCAATGAAGCCATGGACCATTCATTGCTCTACGGACCGCCGGGGCTAGGCAAAACCACCATTTCCTACGTTATTGCTCGCGAGTTGGGGGTACAGATTCATCCTACCTCCGGCCCCTTGCTCGAACGCCCCTCCGATCTGGCCGGTGTGCTCACCAGCCTGGGTCCGCGCGATGTGCTATTCATTGACGAGATTCACCGGGTCAATCGGGTAGTAGAGGAGTATCTGTATTCGGCCATGGAGGACTTCAGGATTGATATCATGATCGACCAGGGTCCCCAGGCGCGCTCTGTGGCCATACCGCTGGAACCCTTTACACTGGTGGGAGCGACGACGCGTCAGGGGTTACTGACCTCCCCTATGCGGGCACGCTTTGGCATTACCATCCATCTGGACTACTACACAATTGGGGAACTGGCTGAGATTGCCAAGCGCGATGCGCGTCTGCTGGGGTTTGCCATTGATGAAAATGGTGCCCTGGAGATTGCTCGCCGCTCTCGTGGCACCGCGCGGATTGCCAAGCGCTGGCTGCGGCGAGTACGGGATTATGCCCAGGTAGAGGGGGATGGATCTATCAGTGCCGAGATAGTGGGCCAAGCTCTGGCAATGCTAAATGTTGACCAGATTGGCCTGGATGAAATAGATATCGAGTTGTTGAAGGCCATCATCGACAAATTCGATGGTGGGCCGGTCGGCCTGAGCAATCTGGCGGCAGTCATCGGCGAGGAAGATGAAACGATCGAAGAAGTCTACGAACCCTATCTGATAAAAGAAGGTTTCATAAAACGCATGCCGAGAGGACGGGTGGCCATGGGGCGCGCCTATGAGCACCTGGGGCGTAAACCGCCGGGGGCCGATCCGACTTCTCTGGAGGATGGCGCCGGTGAGCAATTGGACTTGTTGTGAACATTAATTGGCACAATTAACATAGGGCTTAAGTTTGTTTATTCTCGCGCTTGAGACAGCTACTCCCGTAGGCAGCATTGCGCTAGTAGATGAAGAAAAGATTATATCGAGTCGATATTTTGATCTGGGTTTGCAGCATTCGCAACGCCTTTTTGTCGAGATTGAAGATATATTTAAAACAACGGCGTGTGCTTTGAGTGATATTGATGCTATTGCGGTTTCTATTGGGCCGGGATCCTTCACGGGGCTGCGGATTGGCCTGAGTGCGGCCAAGGGGCTGTGCCTGGTCGGCGATAAGGCACTGGTAGCCGTATCGACGGCAGAAGCCTTGGCGGCTCGTATGCCTTTTGCCCGATATCCGGTATGCGTCATGCTGGATGCTCGCAGACAGGAGGTGTACACGGCCCTTTATGACACTTCGTCAGGCCCCCCCCGGATTCTATCTGCACTGCGGCCTATGGCACCGGAGGCCTTGCTGCAAGAGTGCGCTGGACAAAAAACTATCTTTGTAGGAGATGCCGTCAGTACATACGAGGATCTCATAGCAATTCACCCCGACGCCTTAACTGCGCCCTTTTACTGTGCGCGACCGGAGGCGGGGAGCACGGGTTGGCTGGCATGTGCTAAAATGAAAGCTGGCGAAACGGCTGACCTGGAGACTATAGAACCGGAGTATATTCGCAAACCTAACCTCAAAGTGGGTGCAAAACCTCTGGCGGCAGGACGACGCGGAGGCAAAATGGGGTGATTGGGTTCCCGCGATGGACCGATGTAATTCTACATGGCGTGGCTTTGGCAAATTGCGAGAAGTCCATATCGGGCAGATGTTGCAGATTGAGAATCTGTCTTATTCCAGTCCGTGGTCGGCGGCAGAGCTGGGTTGTGTGGTGCATGACAAATGCGCTTTGTGCCTGGGTTTGTGGTCGTTGGGGGAACTCATTGGCTATGCCATTGGTTATGTAGAAGATGCCAATTTCCACCTCGCGAGTCTGGCGGTTGAACCAACTCGACGTCGGTGTGGTTGGGGGGGGAGTTTGCTGCGTAAGGCACTTGAAAATTCAAGGCAAAAAGGTTGCCATTGGTGTACATTGGAGGTGCGCATCTCCAATCGAGTAGCGACACACCTCTACCAGCGGCATGGATTTTTGTCCGTAGGGGTGCGTCGCTGTTATTATACTAAACCTGTTGAACACGCGCTGATGATGCGCAAGGACTTAGATACTGCCGAATCCGTTTAATCCAGTCAGATAACCTGGGGAGAAAAACCATGGCTGAAGTGGTCCTCAAAAACGTCCGTAAAGTCTTTGACAAAACTGTTGTGGCTGTGGACGACGCCAACATAAAAATTGAGGATAAGGAATTTGTAGTACTGGTAGGGCCTTCTGGATGTGGTAAATCGACGACTTTGCGCATGATTGCAGGTCTCGAAGAAATAACCAGTGGCGAAATTTATATTGATGGCGTACTGGTCAATGATATCCCTCCCAAAGATCGAGATATCGCTATGGTATTCCAGAACTATGCTCTCTATCCGCATATGACGGTCTATCAGAACATGGCTTTTGGGCTGAAGCTGCGCAAATATCCCAAGAACGAGATCTACACCCGCGTGCGCGAGGCCGCTGATATTCTGGGCATTGAGGATCTTCTGGAGCGCAAACCCAAGGCACTATCCGGAGGACAACGCCAGCGCGTCGCGGTGGGGCGCGCCATCGTCCGCAAGCCCAAGGTCTTTCTCTTTGATGAACCGCTATCTAACCTGGATGCCAAGTTGCGGGTGCAGATGCGAGCGGAGATTAGCAAACTGCATTCGCGTTTGGAAGCGACGATGATTTACGTTACTCACGACCAGGTTGAAGCTATGACCATGGGCAATCGCATTGTGGTTATGAAAGATGGACTGATCCAACAGATTGATACGCCGCTGAGTTTGTATGACAATCCAATTAACCAGTTTGTTGCAGGTTTTATTGGTAGTCCAGCAATGAACTTTATAAGCGGTCAGGTAGTTTCCGATGGCAATGGGTCGCTGGCCTTCGACGAAGGGAATATCCAGATACAACTGCCGGATTCATACAAAGAATCGTTGTCCAAGCATCTCGGCAAACCAATTACCTTCGGCATTCGCCCCGAAGATATTCACGATCCCGAAACCGTTGGCAGGAGCAGCGTAGAGATTGCCGAGATCATTGCCGAGGTAGAAGTCGTCGAACCTATGGGCAGCGAAGTTTTTTTGTACCTCACCACTGGAAAGTCATCGTTTGTAGCCCGAGTAGACCCTTTACACATGCCGGTGGTCGGTCAGAAGGTTACGCTGGCTGTAGAAGTGGATAAGGCGCATTTCTTCGCCGAGGATAATCTTGAAAGCCTCATCGAGAGATAAGCTCTTTGTCTAGCAATTGTATCGTTGGCCAGAAACGTGCCAAAGCTCAGATTGAAGCTTGGTTAAAGAGCCGGCGCGTACCACATACCATACTTATCAGCGGTCCCCCAGGGGTCG
This sequence comes from uncultured bacterium, assembly GCA_964005845.1. Lineage (GTDB taxonomy): Bacteria > Latescibacterota > UBA2968 > UBA8231 > UBA8231 > CAXFTV01. The sequence continues at coordinate 9,835 of CAXFTV010000695.1, read as the reverse complement.
GCAAGAGGCGCTTGGCGCTTGAACTGGTCAAGGCCATCAATTGCCGCCAAGTCAGTGGATGGGCTTGCGGCCGTTGCAATTCCTGTATCAAAGTCGAGAAACTGCTACACCCCGATGTGCACATGTTGTTGCCCTTGCAATCGGGGCGGGAAAAACAGGATAGAGCTGCTGCACAGGAGGTCATGCGGGGGGCGGTGCTGGACTATCTGCAAAGGGGAACGGCATTCTACCATAGCAATGTCAATATCGCCCGCGATTTCATTCGCACCTTGCAAAAGGATATGGTATATACCCCCGTAGAGGCCCCTTGCAGGATCGGCGTGATTTTTGAGGCTGAGTGCATGCATCCGGCCGGGGCCAATTCACTGCTTAAAATTCTTGAGGAACCACCTGAGAATGCCTTTTTCATTCTAGTTTCCGCGCTTCCCGAGAAGATTTTACCCACCGTTCTTTCCCGTTGTCAGCAGGTCGCTTTGCAGGGGCTCGGCCAGGCTGAGCTTAGAGCTTACCTGCAGGGAATGGATATTTCTGCCGAAAATCTGGAACTGGCCGTGCGCTTGGGCAGGGGAAGCATCCAGCGGGCGCTGCAGATTGCGGCAGGGGAACTCGACGGAATGCGCGACAGCGTGGAGCAATTTATCCTGGCGGGCATGCGTGGAGAGGACGCGGTCTACTGGTCCTTGCTGGAGGAAGTTGGAAGCAGTGCTGAGCGCGGCAAATTAGAGGAATTCCTGGAGTGCTGTGGCTTATATCTGCGCGATCTAATGTTGCTGGCCTGTGGAGATGAAGCAAAAATAGCCTGTGCGGACCGGCGGGATTTTCTGATGCAGGTACGGCACTCTTTTCAACTGGATCAGCTCGAGGCTCTTGCCGTTGAAGTGGATCGGGCTTTTGAAAACCTGTGGCGCAACGTGAGTACCAATCTGGTGCTGGCCGACCTGTGGCGGTGTCTGGGTAATTGCGAGAGATGGAGTGGGGCGCTAAGTGTGGCCGGAGGGGCGCAGAATTGATAAAAAGAGCACCGCTGCACCGGCTGCCGAGACCCCGCAAGCGTTTTGGTCAGCATTTCCTGGTGGACCAGGCGGCCATCGAAAAAATCGTCGATCTAGTTTGCTCGCTGGAGAGTGATCTGGTCCTGGAAATCGGACCTGGCCGCGGTGCCCTTACCCGATCTTTAGCTGCTCGTCTCGGACGGCTGGTGGCAGTGGAAATCGATCGCGATCTGGCGGAATTCCTGCGGCGGCGTTTCTCTGGTCCCGGGTTTCGTTTGATTGAAGCCGATATTCTGCAACTGGACCTGCGGGGCGTCGCGCAAGAGGAAAATACAGAAAAGCTGATGATTGTCGGGAATTTGCCCTACAATATTACGGCGCCTCTGGTATTCAGGTTGCTGGAGCAAGTCGACTATGTAGGGAAAGCAATTTTGATGCTCCAGCGCGAGGTCGCCCGGCGCCTGGTAGCGCAACCCGGCGCCAAAGATTACAGTTTGTTGTCGGTTATGTTGGCCATGCATGCCCATGCAGAAATCCGTCTGGAGGTAGGGCGCAAGTCTTTCAGACCAGTGCCAAAAGTAGAATCTACCGTGGTCGAATTAGAATTTTTCAGTAATTGCCGCTATCCCGTTCGTGATGAAGGGATGTTCAGACGGGTGGTGCGAACGGCTTTTGCACAAAGGAGAAAAATGCTGCGCAACTCCCTGCTTGGCCTGGTGCCGCAGGGAGAGCGCCAGGAACTCGAGGCAATTGCCGGGGGTGCATTTATAGATCTGAAGCGCCGTCCTGAAACTTTGAGCCTGGAAGAGTTCGGCATGCTCAGTGATGCCTTTTCGGCGGCTGCTTCAGAGCGGCCAGAGATTGGCAAGATAAGGGAAGAGTGATGCGGTCGAGGCGATTCTGGTCCTTGGTGCTCGTCGCGGGATTTCTTTGTTTTCAGTACCTGCCAGTGGTGGCGGCCGAAAAATACACCTTGCGATTTTCAAAAAGCAGTTCTCGCATGTCGTGGAGTCCTACTTTTCCAGGTTGGCGCTACTCGGTGCCCGTGCAGTTTTCCGCCGCTGGAGATACGACCTCTAAGCTGAAACTTTCTTTATCAGCTAGTATGGGGTATACTTTAGATCAGCGCGAAGGTGAAAATATCTGGCGGGACAATGCCGCTATTTCCAGTTCGGTCAATTACCCGATTCTGGGACCCAGGGCTTCGATCGGGGTCAGGGGTAGCATGTCGACGAGCAATGCCGCGCTGCAGAGGCAAAAAATCAGGCGTAAAAGCTACGGTTTCAGTTTTCAGTTTAAACCGATAGAGGATGGCATCTTTAAAAGCATGAGTGCGAGTTTGACGCCGGGATTAATTAGCGCCCAGCGGGCTAGTCGCGCCAAGCTCGACAGTACCATTGAGGAGAAGGGAATCCAGTACAGCGCTTCGCTCAACGTATCGCCAGCTTTTGAAATTGGCGATAAAAAGCTCAATACCTCCTTCAGCTTGCGGAAGCAGGATAATACATTAAAAAACAACAAAAATCGCAATGAATCTTTGCGGCTGAGCTGGAATTATACACTGCCTTTCGACGTGCGCACTAGTCTCTCTTTATCCGAATCGCGCAGCCAGCGGGGGGTGACCCGCTCTGTAATTACCGAAGAGGAAAGCGGAGAAGATGTTTTTCGGGATACCACGGTGGCAGCCGAGATCTCCGAATCGCGCCAGACAAACGTTTCCTCCAGTGCCAAGTTCAAAGTTGGCATTTACGATGTAAATTCCAGCGTCAGCTACTCAGCGAACCGGAATACGAACACCGCCAACGCGGCTGAGGATTTGCGCAATACCTACTTTGGCAGGGATCGCAAGAGCGCAAACTGGTCATTTAAAACGGGTGTATCGGGCAAACTTTTCGATTGGTTGGTGGGAAGCGCGGGTTACGAGTACAAAAAGAGGAATGAGAATCGTCTGCCTGTAGAACTGGCCAGTGGTCGGATTTTTCGCGATAGTAGCGCTGACCGGGAGGATCGGGATCTGTTGTTTAAGGGGTCACTCGATTGGGAATTGGGCGAGGAGAAAAAACTCAATTTGTCTGGACAAATGCGGTCTATTGGAGATGATAATCCCAGTGCACCCGAGCAGGATCGCGATACCTTTACCAGTAGTTCGAGTTTGAGATACAGCAGCACGCTGAAAAGCGGACTCAGATTGAATATCAGTCTCAGCACGAGTTTTTCTCACAGAGTGAGTCTGCACGCGGCACGCTCCAGCAATAATTCCAGGAATAGGGATATAATGCTGGCTTTCAAAACCAGTTACGAGCGTCTGGGGGCCAGTATTTCACACAATTTCGGCATATCTGCCCGGCGGACGATTTATGACTTCGACCGTATAGTCAATCGCAGCGAATTGCAGCGCAAAAGCACTATCAATCGCGGTTGGAATATGTCCCATTCCATTAATCGCCGCGTTCTCGAAAAGTTGAGGTTCAACGGACGCTATGCCTATAGTGCCGATGATAAAGGTAAGCTCATCGTCGAAAGCGGCGGCCAGCTGGTAGAGGAAGATAATAGCGACCACAGCTTCTCGTTTGGCATGTCCTATACCCCTTTCAAGGTTTTGAGTACCAATATCGGCTATAAATATCGGCTGGACCGCAAATGGGGGCACGAATATCTGAATCTTGAAGAGTTGCTGAAGTTGAAAAGTCGCAACGAGCACCAGAACATGAACATGTCGATAAGTTATAATCCCAGTACTGTAACTTCTCTTAGCATGAGTGGTAGCCGGTCGCGGCAAAGGAGCGGTACTTTCAACAGTTTCAGCGTCACCTTTAGTCGAACAATTTAATATGGAGAATTCCCCTAATGGCTATGCCGCAATCCGAAAAAATCTGGTTTAATGGCTCCCTGATTAATTGGGACGATGCCAAGATTCACGTGCTATCCCACGTCGTTCACTACGGGTCTAGCGTCTTCGAGGGAATTCGTTGTTATAATACTGAAAAGGGCCCGGCAGTTTTCCGGTTGCAGGACCATGTCAATCGTCTATTCGAATCTGCCAAAATCTATCGCATGGAGATTTCCTATACCAGGGAAGAGATCTGCGACGCGATACTTGAAACCATCCGGATCAATAAATTGCAGGAGTGCTATATAAGGCCGGTGGCATTTCGCGGTTATGGTTCCCTTGGGGTGAATCCGTTGGATTGTCCGACCGATGTGGTTATTGCAGTGTGGGAATGGGGGCAATACCTCGGTCCCGAAGCCATTGAGAAGGGCGTTTCGGTTTGCACTTCATCGTGGAACCGGATGGCAGCCAATACCATGCCCAGTCTTGCCAAGGCAGGCGGTAACTATCTGAATTCCCAACTGGTGAAGATGGAGGCCAAGCTGAATGGGTATGACGAAGGGATCGTGCTGGATACGGATGGGTTGGTGAGCGAAGGTAGCGGGGAAAATTTGTTCATCATAAAAAACGGGACTGTCTACACGCCATCATCCAGTTTCTCAATATTGCCGGGCATTACGCGCCATACTGCAATCACATTGGCCCGAGGGTTGGATATGCGAGTTGAGCAGCGTTCCATTCCGCGCGAGAGCATCTATATTGCAGATGAAGTTTTCTTCACCGGCACGGCAGCAGAAATCACGCCAATCCGGGCGGTGGACCAGATTTCCATAGGTTTGGGAGAGCGCGGGCCCATCACCCGCAAGTTGCAGGATGCCTTTTTTGCCATCACCAATGGCAGAGAAGAGGATCGGCAAGGTTGGCTGAGTTTTGTTTGAGGAACCTTAAGGTGCCCAGTTGGCACAGGGTCTTCGGGTCTCTCGTTCCTGGCGTTATTTGGCAATCCAGTGCGTTCAAAATGAGGGAGTAATTAACGCGTCCCACGGCAAAATATCCAGAGCTACTTATCGCGAGCTCGCAATACCTAAAACCCTGCTGACACAACTCGCGCCCGGCTTCGATGCTTTTGCCGGGGCTGATATTTGGCGGAGTACTGATGATGGAGCGATATAGCACAATAGTACAGTTGGACCGGAGGGGGATTTGAAGGCGCTGCTGCGAATTGCTTGGTTGCCAGTTTTGCTGCTAGTTCTATCCGGTTGCATTCCCAACAATCCCTACCGTTCCGAAGAGTTGGGCCAGAACTATCTCTACAGCACTTTTGTCGAGCCCCCCAAGCATCTCGACCCGGCCGTGTCCTATTCGGCGGGGGAAAGTGTCTTCACCATGCAGATTTACGAGCCGCCCCTTCAGTACCACTACCTGGAACGGCCGTACAAATTGATGCCTCTGACCGCAACCAGAGTTCCCCGCCCCGTCTACTATGGCAAGGATGGCCAGGTGTTGGAGGGAGATCCTCCCGCCGCCGAGGTAGTGCGAGCGGTATACCAGGTGCGGATTAAGCCCGAAATACTCTACCAGCCCCACCCCTGTTTTGCCCGGGGGAAGGGTGGGAGTTATGTCTATGGCGGCCTGCAGGAGAGCCAGATGGAGGGCATTGGTGACATCGAGGATTTTCCGCACAAGGACACCCGCGAACTGGTTGCTGCAGACTATGTGTACCAGATTAAACGCCTGGCCCACCCCAAACTTCACTCTCCGATTTTCAGCACTATGGCCAAGTACATAGTGGGCTTGGAGGAGTTCGGGAAAAAACTCTCCGATGAATTGGAGACCATTCGGGCGGCGCGCCAGAAAGCCGGAGGTTTGCTCTATAACCAGGAGAGCGACGAGCGGGAGAATCCGATCTGGATTGACCTGGACCGCTTTGATTTGGCAGGGGTGCGGGTCATTGACCGGCATACCTATGAGATCGTTTTGCAGCAGAAATACCCTCAGTTCGCCTACTGGCTGGCCATGCCTTTTTTTGCTCCGATGCCCAGGGAGGCAGACCGATTTTTTGCCCAGCCCCCGTTAGTACAGCGCAATCTGCATTTGGACAATCGGCCCTTGGGTACCGGCCCCTACAGGTTATCGACTTTCCTGCCGCACAAGGAAATAGTCCTGGTCAGAAATGAAAACTTCCACCCCGAATACTATCCGGACACCGGCGAACCCCAGGATCGGGAACTAGGTTTGCTCGACGATGGCGGCAGGCGGCTTCCCTTTGTAGATAAGGCAATTTATAAGTTGGAGAAGGAGTCGATCCCGCGCTGGAACAAATTTCTCCAGGGCTATTATGAGACCTCGGGTATTGGCACCGAAGTCTTCGACCAGGTGGTGCAGATGGATGGGGAAGGTGAACTGGAACTATCGGATACTATGAGGGCGCGCAATGTGCGCCTGATGAAGGCAGTGCGCTCCTCGGTTTTTTACTTCGCTTTCAATATGCTGGACGACGAAGTGGGCGGTTATACTGAGGATAAACAAAAGCTCAGACAGGCGCTCTCCATAGCGTTGAACATAGAAGAGTGGATCCAAATTTTTCTCAATGGCCGCGGGCTGCCCGCCCAGGATTTGCTGCCGCCGGGGATCTTCGGCTACCAATCCGGTCGAGAGGGCGTGAATCAACAGGTATACCATTGGGACGAAATTGCAGGCAAGGCAAAGCGCAAATCTATTCAGGTCGCCCGCCAATTGTTGGCCGAGGCCGGCTATCCCGAGGGGAAAGACGCAAATGGAAATCCCCTGGTACTCTACTTCGATACCTATTGGACCGGGGCCGCGGCCAAGGCGCGGCTCGACTGGCTGCGCAAGCAATTCAGTCGGCTCGACATTGATTTACAGATTCGTCAAACTGATTACAACCGCTTTCGGGACAAAGTGCAGCAGGGCAATTTTCAGATCCTGTTCTGGGGATGGAATGCCGACTATCCGGATCCGGAGAACTTTCTATTTCTACTCTATGGGCCCAATGGCAAGGCCCGCCATGGCGGCGAGAATGTAAGCAATTACGAAAATCCGGAGTTTGATCGTTTGTTCGTCCAGGTGGAGTCTATGCAAAACAGTGACGAGCGGCTGGAGTTGCTTGGTCGCACAATGGACATCGCGCGCCGGGATGCGCCCTGGATTTGGGGCTATTATCCGATTAGCTTCGGACTTTACCACGATTGGTACGCCAATGCCAAGCCCATGACAATGGGAAATAATGCTTTGAAATACAAAAAATTGGATCCGCAGCGGCGCGAAGCACAGCGCCGCAACTGGAACGAACCAATCTGGTGGCCGGTGGGGTTAATTATTGCACTGTTCATTGCAGGTTCGCTACCAGCAGTCGTGGCGTTCTGGAAGCGGGAAAGGGAGGTTGAAGCCCCATGACGGCCTATATCGTACGTCGCTTGTTCTACGCCATTCCCATTCTGATCGGGGTCAACCTCCTCACCTTCGTGCTTTTTTTCTTCGTCAACACTCCCGATGATATGGCGCGCGCCCATCTGGGGATCAAGCGCGTCAGCGATGAGCAGATCGCCCGCTGGAAACAGGAGCGCGATTACCATCTGCCTTATTTCTACAACAAAAAAGAGGGGATTTCCTTTTACGAGCGTTTCGCGGAAACCATATTTTGGAAAAAATCGGTCAAATTCCTCCTCTTTCAGTTCGGCAGGTCCGACGACGGCCGCAATATCGGCGATGAGATTAGCACGCGGGTGGGCCCCAGTCTGGCGATAACGGTACCCAGCTTTGTCATCGGGATTCTGGTGAATATTACCGCGGCCATGATCCTGGCTTTTTTTCGCGCCACCTACCTGGACTTCTGGGGGGTGGTCCTGGCCGTGATAATGATGTCGATTTCGGTGCTTTTCTACGTCATCGGCGGCCAGTGGATGCTGGGAAAAGTTCTGCGGCTGGTACCGGTTTCCGGTTTTGATACCGGCCTCTATGCCGTCAAGTTTGTGGCTCTGCCGGTAGTAATCGGAGTGGTCGGTGGAATTGGCACCGGGGTGCGGCTGTACCGCACGTTCTTCCTGGAAGAAATTGGCAAGGATTATATTCGCACGGCTCGGGCAAAGGGGTTACCCGAATCTCTAGTGCTCTTTAAACACGCACTTAAAAACGCTCTGATCCCCATCTTGACAGGGGTGGTGGTGACCATCCCCTTTCTCATCATGGGCAGTCTCATCCTGGAGTCTTTCTTTGCGATTCCAGGCATGGGAAGTTTTACCCTGGAGGCGATCCAACGACAGGATTTTGCCATCGTTCAGGCCATGGTTTTTCTGGGCTCTGCAGTCTACGTGGTAGGCCTGCTCTTAACTGATATTTCCTACACCCTGGTAGATCCAAGGATTCGGTTCTCTTAAGCAATGGAATTGGGCACCTTTAAAATCGTAGTTCTCCTTACGGATGTCCTGGTGCTGCTGCTGGTCCTAGGCGGCATTGGATTTGTCGTATTGGCCCGCCGCAGCTACTACTACAGGGCCGCCTGGCAACAGATCCGCAAAAAGCGACTGGCGATGATCTGTCTGGGAATTATCCTGCTGTACGGGGGTGTTGGACTCTTGGATTCGGTCCATCTGCAGCTGCGTGCCTACGATGGTGAAGGGCAGTATCAGATGAACGAAGAGGGCCAACCGCTCTACGATGTGGAAATTCTATCCCTGCTTGATCTGGCCTGTTCCGGGTTGCGCGCGCGGGCGGAGAAAACCTTTTCTGCGCCTTTTTCCAGCCGCCAGTTTACCAGAGAGTTGACCGAGCGCGAGGATGGTACCCTGGGCCGCGACTTCCCGCGTTTGCAGCACGGCGGTAGCCACTTGCAGGACGAGGCTGAAAGGGGCAACGATATTGCCGCTCTGCTGCTGCAGGGTGCATTATTGGGGCTGGTTCTGGGTGGGATCCTGCTGGGATTGGTTCTGGGGGGGGCCGTGGGCTGCGCGCGTCTGCGAGCCGGGCAGGGTCAATCTCTGCATGCAGCGGTCCGTAGCGGTTTGAAAATAGGCGGCTTTGTGGGCGTCGTGGGCCTGGTGGCTTGTGTCGTCGCTGTTCTGGCCGCGAAGTACCACGTCCTGGGCACGGATCAGGTGGGGCAGGATGTGCTATTCCGCGCCCTCAAGGGATGCCGGGTGGGATTGATCGTGGGCATTCTGACTACCTTGATTGCCACGCCTCTGGCCATTTTATTCGGCATCGTGGCAGGCTATATGGGCGGTCGCGCAGACGATGCGGTCCAGTATGTTTACACCACTCTCAGCTCAATTCCGAATATATTGCTGATTGCTGCGGTCATGTTGATCGTCACCAGTAGCGTCGAGAAGGCGCATACCGTCTATGCCGGCGATACTCGTCTGGTGTGGCTGTGCGTCATTCTGGGGATAGGCAGCTGGACTGGTTTGTGCCGGTTGATCCGCGGCGAGACCTTGAAGCTACGTGAGAACGAATATGTGCAGGCTGCCGAGGCACTGGGCGTGAGCCCCTTGAAAATTATGTTTCGCCACATTTTGCCCAATGTCAGCCACATCGTGTTGATTTCCGTGGTATTGCGTTTCAGCGGTCTGGTCCTGGCTGAGGCGATACTGGCGTACGTGGGCATCGGGGTCGATCCTTCGATGGACAGCTGGGGAAATATGATAAATGCGGCGCGCCTGGAAATTTCTCGCGATCCCATCGTCTGGTGGAATCTGCTGGCTGCATTTGTATTCATGTTCGGGCTGGTTCTGCCAGCCAATATTTTTGGCGATGCGGTGCGGGATGCGCTGGATCCCAGGTTAAATACCGAGTAGAGTAATTTCGGGAAAGAAGGCATGGCTCAAGAAGGGCAACAGGCTAGCATTGAGGGCGTCTCCAGGGCGGGAGAAATTTTGCTCCAAGTGCGCGATTTGAAGACGCACTTCCACACCTCCGAGGGGATTGCCCGGGCGGTGGATGGCATATCGTTCGAGATTCGGCGCGGCGAAACTTTTGCGCTGGTTGGAGAATCCGG
>CAXFTV010000694.1:0-3499 GCA_964005845.1 uncultured bacterium | reverse complement strand
GAGCCGGTGTGGGATGCGGTGCCGCGCTCGCCGCGCTTTGCAGATATGATCAGCGGCGCCCGCGCCATTCACGATACCCGGGCGGCCGTGCTTTGGGATCGACAGAATCTCTACGTCGGCTTCTGGGTCGAGGAACCCGACGTCCAGGCTACGCTCACCGAGCGCGACGATCCGATTTACCAGAACAACGATGTGGAAGTGTTCATCGCCGGACGCGATGCCTACTACGAATTCGAGATCAATGCCCTGGGCACCATCTACGAGGTGCTTTTCATCTGGGATGCAGAGTACGAGAAGGTCGACTACGCCCGGGAGCCGGTGTTGCGCAAGGAGCACGCCCAGGCCATTGCTTTCAACGGGGTCGGCTTCAACAACCATCCGCGCGGCAAGCGCACGGGGTTCTGGGGTTTCGACTTTCCCGGCCTGCAGTGGGCCGTGCAGGTGGACGGCACCCTGAACGACGGCACCGACCGCGACCGTGGCTGGACCGTGGAACTGGCGTTTCCCTGGGCGGGTCTCAAGTGGCTGGCCGCCGCCGATGGCCGCGCCCTGCCGCCGGCCGATGGGGACGTGTGGCGCATGGATTTTTCGCGTTTCAACATCTACCGGGAAGCGCCTCCGGCAGATGACTCGGGAGCGTTTTTCTGGAGTCCGCACGGGGTGCGCGACTCCCACGTTCCGGAGTGTTTTCCGATTATCCACTTCAGCGAGGAGTTGCTCCCCCTGGAGCGCTGACCTGTCTTGACGCCCCGATGGAAAAGTTTTTCTTTGGTCTGCAAATGAAAACCGTCCACGGAGGTATCACCGCGAATCGATGAGCCGGCACTTTCACGAACTGCGCACCGAAGAGCTATCCGCAACCATCGGCGATCACGCTGCCCACGGGCGTCACGAGCCCGACTATAGCGGTATCTGGCAACTCCACTCCAGGCATGAATCGCGGCCCCTGTTCATTCCCGAGTATTGCGGTTTCAACTTCGAGTTTATCGCTCCGGTCGACGAGGAAAACATCTTTGAACCGCGCTGGCACCCGAGCGAGCTACTGGTAGAACAGGAAGGCCGGGCAGTGGTGATCCACCAGTCGCCCACCCCCTCCCACAAAGTCGAAAGCTGGCTCGAATTCAGAACTGCCGGTCCCTCTCATATAGACTGGTGCTTCCGCTACCGCCTGGAAGATCCCGGCCTTTTTGCCGACGCCCTGGCCGGGTTCTTTTTTGCCAGTTATATCGACCGGCCCGAGAACAAGGCGATCTACCTGCTCAGCCGCGATGTCTACGACGCGCTGATGTGGAACCAGTTCTGCACTGTATTCCAGGGTCACAGGGCCGCCGTCACCTGGGAGGAAGACGCCTACGATTACGCGTTCGGTCCGCGCGATCACGGCCTCTATTCGAGCCGCGCCCCCATCCGCTACCACTTGCCCTTGTTTTACGGCCGTCAGGACGACATGGTCCTGGCGGTGTTGTTTGAGCGCCCGCAGGGGGTGGTGATCTGCCACGGCATGGGCGGTGGCGGCTATGTCGAAGATCGCTCTGACCGCAACCCCGCCTGGGACTTTTTCCTCTACACCAGCGCTGCCTCCTCCCATGCCGAAGGCGCCTGGCGCGGCCGTTTGCTCTACAAGCCCTTTGCCGGGCGCCACGACATCCTGCACGAGTACCGGCGCATGATGGCCGACTTCGGACACCAGTGGGAGATACCGGCGTACGGGCCGGCCGGTGGACGGGACTGAGCCAATCGGGGCGATGAATGGGTAAACCTTGAAGAGGCACCGATGTGGCAGGGTTCGGATTCCCGCATGCTGGGTCGGGCCGATGCGGCGACCGAGCATGCGGCATTGCACTTCGGTTTTCCCAACCTTCTGCGCCTGCCCGACGGCGACGTACTGGCCGCTTTCTGGTGCCGCGAAGATTGCATCCACAATATCCGCGGGCTTGCGGCTCGATCCGGATGGGTTGCTGGCCGCCTACTATTTAAAGGGGAGAAATCATGCACTACGATGAAATCGAACGCAGCTTTGATTGCGAGCCCACTCTGAACGACAGTCAGGTTTTAGAATTCTGCCGCGACGGTCATCTGCTGTTGCCCGGCGTGGTGCCGGACGAGATCAACCAGCGCACTTGCGATTACCTGGAGGGCAAAATACCGGCTAACCCCTGTTTCATTCCGCCCGGCATGACGCCGGCCGACCTGGAGCGGATTCGCGCCTCGCACGAACCCAGTACTCTCTTCCTGGAGGACTGGTTCATCGAGCACGTTCTGCTCAATCCACAGGTCACCGGTGCCATCCGCTCCCTGCTGGGCAAAAATGTCGGCCTGCCGGTGCTGGTGAGCCACCACCGCTCCCAGTGTCCGGCACAGGCCCAGGGCTGGCACCAGGATGCCGACCACATTTTCGGTCCCGAGCTCAACTTCGTCGAGGTCTTTTATTTTCCCCAGGATACCCCGGTGGAGTTGGGGCCGACGGAGCTGGTGCCGGGCACCCACATCGGCCCCAGCAGTCGCGCTCCCGACGAGGCGGGAATCATGTCGAACGGGCCCGCCGGCACCCTGGGCATCCACCACCAGAGCATTTTGCACCGGCGCGCTGCCTCCAGCGCCACCGGTCTGCGCCACATGCTCAAGTACAGCTACTGGCGCTCGGCGCCGCCGGCACGGGACTGGATCGTCGAGCAGGACTTCGATTTTCACAGCGCCTATTACGGCGGCCACGTGCTGGCGCGCTATGCGGCGCACATGTTTTACTGGCTGTGCGGCAAGGGCGAGCAGTTTCGCATCGTCGGCGGCCAGGGCTGGCCCTGGTCTACCGAAAACCAGATCGCGCCGTCCCGCGGCTTCGGCCGCTCCGAAGGCTATCTGCCCGACTGGCGCAGGGGCAACCAGGACGGCTACGCCCGCTGAATCCAGACTTCAGCCCGAGCGGGCGAATTGGGGAAAGAGCTCGTCGTGCACCTGGCTGCATTGTTGCAGATGAACGCGGCGCCGTGGCCCGGCCGAGTCGACCATGGTAGGGTAAAACATGCCGGCGCCGGTGTCGTGGTCATGGCAGCCGGGCGAGTGCTGGCTCAGGTAGCTGTGCAGGGTTTCGATATCCTCGGCGCTGGTGCAGTGGCGGGTGTTGTTCATGGTGAACATGCGGCGGCGCTCACTGCCGCCGAATGAGGCGTGGAAGAGGTCGTGGTTGAAGATGACCAGGTCGCCGGGCCGGGTTTCCAGCGCGATGCTGCCGGGGAAGTCGCGCGGTTCGACGCCAAATAGTTCCCGCGCCTGGTTGGGATTGATGCCCTGGGTGCGCACGAAGTGGTCGGGGCGCTGGCTGCCGGGAATGACGCGCAGGCAACCGCTGGCGGCCGTGAGCGGGTCCCAATGGGCGGGGGTAGGCCTGCGGGGATTGGGCTGCTGAAATCTTATGAGGCCCGCGGCGCCTTGACCCCCATCCCCGCAATCTGTCGCAAGGTCCACTCTCCGGTCCCGCCCGCCACAAAAGTTCCCCGCCCTT
>CAXFTV010000693.1:0-2798 GCA_964005845.1 uncultured bacterium | reverse complement strand
GGGCCACTTCCGAAAAAGGGCGACCGGCCGCCAATTCCCTGGCAAGGGTATCGATGGCGGCCCGATTCGCTACTTTAATGGCATTGAGGAAGCGTTCCCGACCATAGCCTTCGGTTTCGTAATAGCGCCTTGCTTCGTCCTCTGTTATAGCGACTTTAGCGGTGATTTCCCGCGCGCGATACAGCGATTCGACGCGAGAATCGACAGCACTCTGGACCGAATTGATAAAGGAACTGGTCTCATCGAGCCCCCGGGCACGGGCTTCCATGAGCAAAAGCCGGCGGTCTATCAGGGCCTGGAGATAGTGCCGCCGTGCCGCGTCACCTGTCTTATTGGGGCGCAGTCCGGCTACCAGTTCTTCTACGTAGACGCGCATTAGGCTGGTGCTGATTTGATAGGGACCGACTTCGGCTACAAGGGACACCTGGGGGGAACTGCAGCCGAGCGGGAGACAGAGGCAGATCGCTACTAAGTATTTTATCGGTTTCATTTTTTATTGCTATAAGAATGTCCAGTGGTTCGTCGAATGATAATTTAGCTCTCTAAAAGCAATGTTTTTTGTCTTCCAGCGGTAGGCGCAGACTAACCTGGCCCTGCCGCCGTAGCAACTGATTTATTCAACTAGTTCGTGGGCCTGCAGGTAGCGGGGGAGTGCTTCCTCATCCAGTTCGCAGCCCAGACCGGGTTTCATCGGTGTCGGCACGTATCCATCGACGAACTCGATGGGCTCGACAATCAGGTCGTCCTCGCGCGTCCAGCTGCCGACGAAGTCCGAAGCCATGGTGCAGTTGGGGGCCGCCGAGGCCGTGTGTACGTAGGAGGTATCGATGATTCCCAGGTCGTTACCCGACCCGTGCCAGCAGCGCAAGCCCGCCGCCGCCGCCACGCTGGCATTGCGGATGAAGCCGACCAGGCTGCCCCCCAAATTCACACAGTCGACCACCCCGGACACGCCGGCTTTGAGGGCGCGGACGATGCCGGGGCCGTCGCCCAAATGCATGGCTACTGGCAGGTTTATGGCCTCGTGGATTTTGATATATCCCTCCAGATCCGATTTGGGAATGGGGTCTTCAAAAACTTCGACATTGCCCAGTGATTCCAGCTGTGCGGCCAACTCGATGGTCTGTTCGGCAGTGTGGAAGCGCTCATTTGGATCGACCGTCACTTTGAACTCCGGGCCGGCTACATCGCGCATGGCCTTTAGGCGCTCGTACATGGGTTCCTGGATTCGGCACTTGATTTTGACTCCTTTGAAACCCAGGCTCAGGGCCCGCTCGATACTCTTCTTGCCGTCTTCTGGCGTCTGGTGTCCGATCCAATAATCGGCCGGCACCCGGTCGCGCACCGCGCCGCCTAGCAGGGCGTGGACCGGGAGGCCGCGAATGCGGCCCACCAGGTCGAAAATGGCCATCTCGAAAGTATCATAGGCCGGCTCCTGGCCCACTTCTAGCCACTCTTCACTGCCGTCGCTGCGCTGCTGGAAAATATTTTGCAGCGTTAGCTGCTCGGGGTCCTTCCCAAGCAGCTTGGTCGCGCCTGTGCGAACGGCCTCGATTGGAATACCCCGGCCGGTTTCGCCAATCCCATAGAATTCGGTATTGGTATTGAGGCGAATCAGGTGCTTTGAAACCTGATCCCAGCCGGTATCGGCAACCCATTCCGGACTGTGAACTCGGCCTGGAATAGTTGGCACCACCACTGTCCATATATCTATCGAATTGATTTTCATGATTTTTCCATCCCTTTTTATTTAGGGCAGACCAGGGCAGAGCGCTTGGCATTGTTGAGAAGCCGTTTTAAAATTCGCGCTGTGGACCGCGCGAAGTCCAGATTGGAGTTTTAAAACAGCTTCTGAGAAAAATTGCCGAAATTTCCCTTAAAAACAGCTGGGTTGATGTTATACGTGTAGTTCAAATCAAAAAATAGCAATATCAAAAGTCCCGTGTCAACGGTTATAGTGGGAAAGTAGAGGATTTGGGTGGTGATGGCTCCTGCCGGGGGATCGCGGCCCCGGACAAGGGCCCTGGGCTCGGCAAGTAGCTTGGTCCGCCTTGAAGTAGGAAAGTATATTGTCGTTATTCTTGGTTATAGTAGGGGCAAATGAGCTTCACTCTAGCTGGATTTATAATGCAATGGCGATCCAAAGCCGCTTCATCATTCTGTTGAGTATCTTTTTTCTCTACGCCTGTGGCACGGAGTCGAATCTCGAGGGTGAACATTCTCCAGAGGCAGCGGATTCAGAAGGTGTGCACCTGAGCAGGCGCGGCGTTTTGCTCTTAAAACAGGGGCAGCCGCGCAAAGCCCTGGTCGCCCTGCGAGAGGCTGCCGTGCGCCTCCCCGGACGGGCTTCCGTACACTTTAACCTGGGCCTGGCCCACGTTCGCCTGGGCGAACACAGATTGGCCATACCCCCTTTCCAACAAGCCGTGGCGCTCGATTCCCTCAATGCCTCTTTTCATTTCGTTCTGGGAGACGCCCTCAGTGCCGAACACCGCGACCCCGAAGCAGTAAGCCAGTATCAACGCGCCATTGATTTGGATCCCAAACAAGCTCTTTACTACTACCAGCTCGGCAAATCCCTCAGAGCTACGGCCGCTTTCGATGGGGCCATTGCCGCTTTCGATGCGGCCTTGGCCTTGGATGCAGGCTTTGAGGATGCACTCTACCACCGCAGCGAATTGCTCGCCCGCAGCAACAGAGCTGCCGAAGCCGAGGCGGGATACAAAAAACTGCTGCATTTAGCGCCCCCACCGACGACCCGAAACTCCATCGCGCCGGTCGCTCCTGCGGGGGTTGCT
>CAXFTV010000692.1:0-3855 GCA_964005845.1 uncultured bacterium | reverse complement strand
TGGGACCCAAGGGTCGAAATGTAATCCTGCAGGAAAAAGGCAAAGCGCTCCAGATCGTACTCGCGCCGGTCGGCATTGCATTCATAGGGGGCGATGAGATCGTATTTGGCCAGCACTTCGACGAGTTCGGCAAAGGGGCGATTGACGCGCTCGGTATCGCCGCAAAATCCGGCTACGCCGCCGCCGGTGCCCTGGCCACCGAGCACATTGCTGGGTTCGACCAGGACGACGCTGGTTTCCGGTCGTTTCGCACCCAGGGCGGCAAAGACACCGGCGCTGCCGCCGCCGACAACCAGTACGTCCACGGGGCGGGGGCGCATTTCCGCAGGAGGGTTCACGTTGGCACTCTCGTATTCTGCATTTGGCAATTAACCCACTGGGCGGCCCTTATAAAACGGGCTCTGATGGCGCGGCTGCGAATTTCTATTCGCTTGGCCAGGTGTGGCTGCCGCCGGCGTTGAGTGCCAGGTTGCCGCCATCCACCGGCAGCAGGACACCGGTGACTGCCACTGCCGCGTCCGAGCACAGGAAGACGGCCGGGCCGACAAAGTCTTCGGGGTCGAGGAGGCGGCCGAGGGGAATGCCGACGAGGAATTGCCGCTGTATTTTTTCGCCAAAGCGCGGATCGTCGAAGAGTAGCTTTTTCAAGGCCGGGGTGAGGACCTGGGCCGGCAGAATGGCGTTGACGCGGATGCCCTGAGCGGCGTACTCCACGGCCAGTTCGCGGGTCATCTGCACGACGCCGCCTTTCGAGGTGCTATAGGGGAAGTTGCCCCGGCCCACGCCGGATGCTCCGGCGATGGAGCCGATGTTGAGGATGCAGCCGCCGGCATTATGGTCGATCATGCAGCGCAGTGCCTGCTGGGCGCACAGGAAATAGCCGGTGAGGCCGACGGCCAGGGTTTTTTCCCAGGCCTCCAGACTCAGTTCATGGGGCCGCACGCGCTCGGGGAAGGCAAAGGGGACGTTGGCGAGGATGTCGATCTGGCCAAAGTACTCGTCGGCGGCGGCAAAGAGTTCCTCGACCTCGGCGGGGTTGGATATATCGCAGTGGGCGACCAGGGTCTGGCGTCCCAGATTTTCTATCTCCTCGCCGGTAATTCGGGCTCCCTCTTCGTCGATGTCGGCAACCACGATGTCGGCGCCGTGGCGCGCGAACCCCAGGGCCAGGGCATGGCCTATACCGCCGTTGGCCCCGGCTCCGGTAACCACGGCTACTTTGCCGCTCAGGTCGAAAAGGTGATCGGACATGGTGTCTGCTCCGCTAGTTTACCAGCCACAAATAGGGCTGTTCGATGAGTTGTTTGAGGCGCTGGACAAAGCGCGCCGCCGGGGCGCCGTCTACCAGGCGGTGATCAAAGGTGAGACTGAGGAACATCATCTGGCGAATTTCCAGGCGCTCGGCCCCGGCGTCGACCACCACCTGCTTGGGCGCGATGCGGCCGACTCCGAGGATGGCGCACTCGGGCAGGTTGATAATCGGAGTGAAGGCATCAATTTCGTACATGCCCAGGTTGGTGAGCGTGAAAGTGCCCCCTCGCAGGGCATCCGGACCGAGCTGGCCCTCGGCGGCCGCCTCGATCAGGGCGGCGGATTCGGCGGCGATCTGCCGCAGGGTTTTTTCCTGGGCGTTGCGCAGCACCGGCACCAGCAGACCGCGCTGGGTATCTACCGCGATGCCCACGTGCACGGCGGCGGAGAGGGCGATTTCGCCGTCGTCCTGCAGCCGGGCGTTGAGTTCGGGGTGCTCGCTCAGAGCCTCCGCTGCGGCTTTGACCAGCAGATCGGTGTAGGAAGGAAGCGGCCTTGCCGCAGTGCTCGAGTCGTTTTTTAGCTGGCTGCGCAAGCGCACCAACTCGGTGGCGTCGACTTCGCTAGTGAGGGTGACCGGGGCGCTAGTGCGGGCGCTGGCGAGCATGCGCTCGGCGGTGATTTTGCGCACTGGGCTCAAGGGGACTACCTGGTCGGGCTCGGGCCGCGGCGCCTGGGCCGCAGCTTCGACGTCGGCGCGTTCGATGCGTTTGCCCGGCCTGGCGGCGGCCAGTTGAGTCAGGTCGACGCCCAGTTCGGTGGCCAGGCGACGCGCCACCGGACTGACGCGGACTTCGGGTTTCTGGGCGGCAGCGCGGATGTCGCGTTCGATGATGCGGCCGCTGCGGCCGCTGCCCTCGAGTTGGGTCCAATCGACGCCCAGTTCGGCGGCCAGGCGGCGGGCGCGCGGGCTGCTGGAGGGACCGGAGCGTTTTTTGGCAGTGTCGGTGGAGACAGGGGCCTGCAGCGCTGGTGCTGGCGCTGCCGCCGCTTGCTCCGGGGCTGTTGGCGGTGCAGCGGCAGTGGGCATTTCCTCGCCCGGCTCCAGCAGATAGGCCAGCAGGGTTCCGACTTTGAGCACCGAGCCGGGCGCTGGCGAGTCGGGGGGAATGCGCAGGATGCCGGCATCGAGGGCCTCGACTTCGTTCAGGGCCTTGTCGCTTTCGACCGCAAATACCATATCCCCCACTTCGATCTGGTCACCGTCCTGTTTGAGCCATTCGACCAGGGTGCCCTCTTCCATGGTCCAGCCCAGCCGCGGCATGACGAGTTCAATGGCCATATTGTCCTCCTCCTATTCGGCCATCAAATCGCGGATGGCCGCGGCGATGGTTTCGGGTTGGGGGACGACGGCCGTTTCGAGGGGAGGACTGTAGGGAATGGGCGTATGGGCGCCGTTGAGACGGCGCACCGGAGCGTCCAACTCATCGAATCCCTGGTCGGCGATCTGGGCGGCGATCTCGGAGCCGATGGCGCAGGGTGCGTAGGTATCGTCGACGATTAGCAGGCGGCCGGTTTTGGCAACCGATGTCAGAATGGTGTCGATGTCCAGGGGGGCCAGGGTGCGTGGATCTACCACTTCTACGGAAAGCCCCTCGGCCTCCAGCGGCTCGCAGGCCTCCAGCGTTTTGGCGACCATCAGGCCTACTGCCACTACCGTGATATCGCTGCCCGTGCGGGAAATGCTGGCCTCGCCGAAGGGGGTGTAATATTCCTCTTCGGGGACCGGACCCTTGGCATTGAGCAGGAGGCGGTGCTCCAGAAAGAGGACCGGGTCATCGCTGCGGATAGCGGTTTTGAACAGGCCTTTGGCATCGGCCGGGGTGGCCGGCATTGCCACTCTGAAACCGGGCTGGTGGGTGAAGAAAGGATAATAGTTGCCGGAGTGGTGGGTGGCCGCCGAACCGCCGACGCCGACGCAGCCGCGCAGGGTCAGCGGCATTTTGATGCGGCCACTGCTCATGTACTGAATCTTGGCCGCCTGGTTGACCATTTCTCCAATCGAATCCAGGATGAAATCGGTAAACATGAAATCCACGATGGGCCGGGTGCCGGTCATGGCAGCGCCGGTGCACATGCCGACAAAACCGCGTTCGCAGATGGGCACGTCGCGCACTCTTTCCGGTCCGTGGATATCGTAGAGTCCGAGGGTGGTATTGAAATTGCCGCCCCGGGCGCCACTGCCCTCGCCGACCACGAAAATGGTCGGGTCTTTAGCCATTTCTTCGGTCAGGCCCTCGCGGGCCGCATCGGTAAAAGTCAGTTCCCGCATAGTACCTCAATCGCTGTATATGTGATCGGTGGCCGTGGCCGGATCGGGCCACGGGCTGTTCTGGGCGAATTCCAGCGCTTCCTGGATCAGTGCTTTGACTTCGGCATCTATGGCTTCGAAGTCCTCCGCGTCCACTGTTTCGGTGTTGAGCAGGCGCTGGCGGAACTGGTCGATCGGATCGCGTTTTTTCCAGCTGTCGATTTCTTCCTGGGTGCGGTAACCCGTATCGCGCATGCCTTCGGAGTGTGGTCGGGTGCGGTAGGTCTTGCACT